>JAAENI010000151.1 GCA_024224595.1 Hyphomicrobiales bacterium | reverse complement strand
GACTTGAGCAATTATTGAGAACAGAACTGGAATTGAGGTCGATATTTCGATCATTTGAGGCGAATATCGGGAATATTTAACGAAAATGAACGAAAAATCGGGCCAATATCCAGTTTTGTTAACAGTGATTGTGCAAGTCCGACAGACTGCTAGACGATGTTGACCTGTCAAATGGGCCAGTCATTGAAGTAGACAAACAAACCATGTCTATGAAAATCCAGGTAAGGGCCGGTACTCCTGTTCGGGTCAGTAACCATTCCCTAAGAGTACCCAGTTTTTCTGCAGATACCTTGTGAGATAACCAAATTGGTATTTTCGGGCCTGACCTGTTGACGTAGTTCACAGTCACAGCACAAAGTAACAAATAATTACTACACCCCAAAAACAGTAACAGGCGTAAGCATAGACTTTAAGCGCCATTGCAATATCAGCCGCTCCTAAGTCCAGTCTGCCAGCACCATTGATAAACGCCTGAGAGACTGTTTCATGCCGGTAAATTCTCGGGCCACCCAATGCGAAACCACACGCACCTGCCATCGCTCCCTCCGGCCAGCCAGCATTGGGTGAGCGGTGCAATCCGGAATCTCGCATAGCAGTGGTAATCGCCAACAATCCGGCCTTTGGCCCAAATTGGATTAATCCACCCATCGACAATAGAAGCGCAGAAAAACGCGCAGGCAACCAGTTCGCCAGATCATCGATCCCGGCCGTTGCTCTGCCAAAATGCAAATAACGTTGGTTTTTATAAGCAATCATCGAATCTGCAGTGTTGATCATTTTGTAAGCCAGCAATCCAGGCAAGCCAAAAACCAGATACCAGAACGCGGGAGCAACAACACCATCACAAAAATTCTCAGCCAGACTTTCAATTCCGGCGCGCGAAACCCCACTCTGATCAAGCAGATCTGGGTCGCGACCAACAATCAATGCGACCGCTTTACGCCCTCCCCCTAACCCATTTTGGCGCAACCCGATGGCTATATCGCGAACATGATCAAACAGGCTTTTCTGAGCAATCAATATCCAGACAGTAGTCACTTCAACCAACCGGCCGAAAACACCCAGAAATGAGATCAGCCAATCAAGGGTCAGACCTGTGACAATTGCGGCGATAATCAATACGGAAATCACAACAGCGCCTTTACGAAATGCGACCGCCGGATCATCCTTTTCACGGTTTAGGTGCTTTTCCAGAAATGCAATTGCCTTGCCAAATATCGCAACCGGGTGCGGTATGCTTTTCCAAAGCCATACCGGATCTCCGACAAACCAGTCGACAATCAGTCCCAAAAGCAGGATTATGGCCTGAGCGCTCACAAAAATTCTCCAGCATCAATCAAGTGCATATACGAACCCATCACATTACCCGCAATCAAACCCTGATCTGAAAGTGAGTTTCCGGTGGCATCCTTTGCTTTAAACAAGGCAGAGCCATTCTGTTTTATTGCGCTTGTGTAGTGAAATTCATGCGCCCTAAGGATAGAACCAGCAAAAAACCGATCAAGAGGCTCAATTATTCTGTATCCCAAATGCAACTTACGTTTCTCGAAACTTGTTTCAAGCTGCAGAAATCCCAGCATTTGATGTCGGATGCCTTTTTTGTCAATCAACCCGCCACCCAACACCATATAGCCGCCGCATTCGCCGTAGATGAGGCTATCTCTCAGTCGGGCTTTTTCCATCAGTGAAATGAACTGGTTTGAATTTGATAACTTGGCCCCATGCAATTCAGGATAGCCGCCGGGTAGGAATACTGCATCTGCATCCAACCCGGGCCCTTCATTTGCCAATGGTGAAAAAAAAGAAACATGTGCACCCTGATTTCGCCAGTCACTTAACAAATGAGGATAGATAAACGAAAATGCCTGATCACAGGCAATCGCGATATTTTGCCCCGGCGGCGGAACCATTCCATTGGGTTTTTTCCCGGTTTGAAGTTTGGCACCCTGCACAGGCTGGAAACATTTGATTAGTGATTCCAGATCGCATTCATCTGCTATCTGCGTTGCCGCAGTTTCGATAAATTCTTCTATTGAATCAATTTCCCCCGCCTGCACCAGACCCAAATGTCGCTCCGGTAATTCAAGATCGCTATTTCGCCTCACTGCCCCCAAAACACTGACGTCAATATCCGCCAATGCATGGCGCAGCATTGTCTCATGACGATTACTGCCGACTCGATTTAAGATTACACCACATAATCTGATGGAATGATCATGATCGCGGAACCCGCGTACCAGAGCTGCAATTGACTGCGATTGTTTTGCTGCATCAACGACAAGAACAACCGGAATGTCCAGGGCATGTGCAAGGTCCGCACCACTACCTGAACCATCCAAAGCCCCATCAAAGAGCCCCATCATTGATTCAACCAACAGGAAATCCTGCGCTTCAGCCTGCATTCCGGCCAGATACCGGCAGCGTTCCGGTGACATCGCCCAGGGATCAAGATTAACCGATGGACGGCCTGATGAAATTTCATGAAAAGTCGGATCAATATAATCAGGGCCGGCTTTCGCAGCGCGAATATCAAGTCCAACTCGTTTAAAAGCCCTTAACAGCGCAAGGCTGATAATTGTTTTTCCGCTACCCGAATGCGGCGCAGCAATCATCAGTCCTTTTGTTGGTCCAGGAGTTTGACTATCGCACATCTGCCACCTGTTCGGGTAAAACAAACTTCACCATTGCCAGCGCCTGAAGTTGTTTTATAACCAATTGATGGGCATTCAAAATGATAGCAGCAAAAACAAACCATCCCAGCCATTGCGCAAAGGTTGGACGACAGGTGCCTGTGCAACTGCCGCTACCAAAGCGGCGTTTCAGGCATTGCTGGAGGGTGATTTTCCTGATCCGGTGACCATTACTTTGCCCAAAGGTCAGACCCCGGCTTTCGCGTTGGCTTATGAACGCACCTCGCCTCAATATGCAGTGGCCGGAATCATCAAAGATGCCGGTGATGACCCCGATGTCACCCACCTTGCATTGATCAAATCCAAGGTCGAATATGGACCCAAAGACAGTGGAATAGAATTTCGCGCCGGAGAGGGAGTGGGAACGATCACCAAACCCGGATTGCCTATTGCGGTCGGTCAACCCGCCATTAATCCAGTTCCACGCTCGATGATGGAAAATGTCATTGAAGAACTTTGCGCACATCATCATCTTCCCGAAGATTTCATCATCACAATTTCTGTTCCCGAGGGAAAAAAACTGGCGCAAAAAACCTGGAACCCGCGCCTTGGCATCATTGGCGGGTTGTCGATTCTGGGCACCACTGGAATTGTTCACCCATTTTCCTGTTCTGCATGGATCCACTCGATCCGTCGTGGCATCGACGTATCGCGTGCTACCGGAATAAAGCACGTTCTTGGTGCCACCGGTTCGACCTCGGAAGCCGTGGCGATGGATTTGTATGATTTTTCCGACACCGCCATACTCGACATGGGTGACTTCGCTGGCGGCCTTCTCAAATATCTGCGCAAAAATCCGATTCCCAAAATCACTCTGGCCGGTGGCTTTGCCAAGTTCACCAAACTTGCCCAGGGCGCCATGGATTTGCATTCCGGACGCTCGCAAGTCGATATGAACTGGTTGGCCGAACATGCCGGGTTGCTGGGTGCTGATAGTCAGTTGATGAAAGAAGTTACCAATGCCAACACCGCCTTGGAAGCACTTGAAATTTCCGCTAAAGCCGCTATCAATTTGCCAGAAATCGTGGCCAGACAGGCACAGAGACATGTATTGGATATGTTGCGGGGTGCACCGGTATCTGTAGAAATTATTATCGTTTCGCGCGATGTAAAGATTTTGGCCCGCTATGGATAAACCTTTTAAAATCATGATCCTCGGTGGTACCCGCAATGCCCGTGACCTTGCCATTGCTTTGGCTTCCAATGCAGCGAAAACGCGTGAATTGGATATTATCACCTCATTGGCAGGCAGGACCAGCGAACCTGATCGAACATTTGGCAAAATCCGCGTTGGCGGATTTGGCGGTGCGTCTGGGCTGGCGGAATACCTGGTAAATGAAAAGATTGACCTGCTGGTTGATTCAACCCATCCCTTCGCCAGCCAGATTTCGCAGAATGCATTAGTCGCCGCCAATTCTACTGGCGTCGAACGATTGGTACTCGACCGGCCCAAATGGGAAAAACAAGCCGGAGATAACTGGATAGATTGCGACAATCTGGACGAAGCCGCTCGAATATTACCCGCAGGTGCAAGGGCATTCCTGGCTTTGGGCCACCAATATCTGCATCGGTTTTCCCATCGCGAAGATGTCAATTTTATCGCCCGGATGATTAATCGGCCTAAAACTGGAATTCCGTTGAAAAACCATGAATTGGTACTGGCAAAGCCTTCCCATGTAGCGAGCGAAGAAGCCGATCTTCTTAAGCAATACAACACCTCACATCTGGTTTGCAGAAATTCTGGCGGAGGGTTGATATATGCAAAAATTGAAGCTGCCAGATTATTTGAACTGCCGGTGTTGATGATAAAGCGGCCACCAGCCGTTTCAGGTAAAAGCTTCGGCAATATAAAAGCTCTGGAAGAGGAAGTCATCCGGCTTTCTGCCTGATTTTTTTCTTGCCTTTGTTGCGCAGTACATGGGCGTAATCGGGATTATACAGATCAGAATCACGAAATTTGACTGTGCCAAATACTGCACCGACCATAATCAGAACGGTCCGCGTAATTTTTGCCTTACGCGCCTCATCCTTCATTCCTTCCAGTGTGGTGCGGATATAAAGTTCATCGGGCCACGTGGCACGATAGGCCAGCACAACAGGACAATCTGCACCATAATGGGGTTCCAGCGCCTGTCTGACATAATTCAGGTTGCGAACCGACAAATGGATCGCCAAAGTCGCCTTTGATTGTCCCAGAATTTCCAGTTGTTCGCCATCCGGCATGGAAGAGGCTTTGCCCGCTGTACGCGTGATTATGATCGTCTGGGCAATTTCCGGCAGGGTCAATTCGGTATTCAACCTGGCTGCAACGCCAGCGAATGCCGGAACGCCCGGCACAACCTCATAAGGAATATTGTGATCATCGAGACGACGCATTTGTTCTGCAACTGCACCATAAATCGAGGGATCACCCGAATGTACCCGCGCCACGTCCCGACCGTTATGATGGGCTGCAACCATATCAGCAACAATGTCATCAAGATGCATGGAAGCCGTATCTTTGACCACAGCATCAGCGGGCGCTGCCTGCACAATTTCTTCAGGCACCAGAGAGCCTGCGTAAAGACAGAGCGGACAACGTTCAATCAAACGCAGACCTCGCACAGTAATCAAATCCGGCGCTCCAGGACCCGCACCGATAAAATAGACACTCATTAGCCTGCGTCTCCGATAATTTGGCTGTCATGTTTTGAAGAATAGCCACGTGGTGTATAGACCCACTGATTGCCGTCTCCGGTTCTGATGCTACGCGTATCACTTGATCCAACAACAACAACGGTCAGCATATCAACATCATCAATGTTCAGATCTTGTAATTCTACAACTCTGATTTTCTCGCCATCGCGACCCAGGTTGGTTGCAAGAATTACCGGAGTTTGCGGTGGCCGGTGTTCAAGCAAACGATCTCTTGCATAAGCCAGTTGGGTGCGTCTTCGTCTGGAAACCGGGTTATAAAAAGCGATGACAAAATCACCTTCTGCAGCAGCCTTGACCCGTTTTTGAATATCGGGCCACGGAGTCAAAAGATCCGATAGCGATATCGTGCAAAAATCATGACCAAGGGGCGCACCTGCCCGCGCTGCTGCAGCCTGAAGGGCAGATATTCCCGGTGATACAACAATTTCTATACGCCCTGCCCCATCACTGAGGCTGCGATCACCAAGCAATTCAAATACCAATGTCGCCATCGCATAAATACCCGCATCACCCGAACACACCAGCGCAACATCCTTGCCGGTTCCCGCCAGTTCCATCGCATGGCGCACGCGGTCTTCCTCACGCCCCAAATCAAAATCATGGCGAACTTTGCCTGCAGATATTTCAGCAATCAGATCCAGGTAAAGCGAATAGCCAACCAGATCAGTTGATGCCCTGATCATGGAGGTAACCTGGGGAGAGCGCCATTCGCTTGAACCGGGACCAATCCCGACAACAAACAACGTGCCGCGACTTCTACCTATGGTTTTAGCGTCGACCGGGGTCTTCGCCCTGGCCAAAGCACAGGTAACGCGCGCCGATTTTGTTTTCTCGACCAGTAATACGCCATCATTCCCAGCACCAGCCAGTGCAGCACCCTCAGCGACCCCGTGGCAACCGACTTCCGCAAATACGATGTCAGAGGGATTTTTCAATCGGTGAGATTGCAGTTCCAGTGTCTTGGCATCAAAGAACCTTGCTTCCACACCAAAATGTTCCGCCACACCATCAATAGCAAATTCGTCAGCTTTGACATCGATTGAACAGACAGCTGCAACACAAGAACTGGCGATGCCGGATTCTGCCAGAACCTGTTCAGCCAGTTCAATCGCTTCCTGCCTGCTGACACCGCGTTCACAGCCCATACCCAGGATAATATTTTGAGGATGATAAACCAACTCACCAGGGCCGGCCTCTACTGCTTTTTCACTGATCGTCAATTTGACATTTTCACTATTATCAGCTGAGGCAATGGGCAATTTACTTTGTTCCAGCCATGGTGCATGGCCGGTAATAGTGGCTTTTGCCCCGGCAACCAGTGCACCCATTACATTCTTGGCATTTTGCCGGTTAGCCAGAATATAACCTGCTGGCGGCTCGTCCAGAGCCAGACCAAAACAAACATCCCCGGCAGTTGTCACTGCCGCATTCGCACCAAGGCTACCGGCAATTTTTCGCGCCAGTTCATTGGCACCATGATGACCACCGAGCAAAGGCACCACCTGCGCGCCATCGTGAGAAACCACAATCACTGGGGGTTCTGTTTGTTTGTCTGAAATCACATCCCTTAGCAGGCGAATGACAGCGCCCGCGGCCATCACCGCAATGATCGGGTTACCATTGACAAATAATTCACGCATCCGCTGCCCGACATCATCAAAGGTGACAAGGGATGACCTTGATCTTTTGCTGGAAATCTCAATCGTGCCATCGCACAATCGGGCTATATTTTCAGCCAAACCCAATGCGCCATCATTTAACAGGATGATGTGAGGTGTTTTCAAGTTTCGAATTCCGGGTTGGGTCATCACACGTGCACCGTGTCAGCAGGTTCCCCAACACCAAGCATTGACAATTTGCCAATCCAGTCTTCCGCGCCTTTATAAATAAGGATTATCGAGAAATATGGAACTTCATCAGCGCTGACTTCTTCAAGAGCCATTATTTTTTCATTACCCAAACTGACCCGCTCCAGATAGCCAGCGGAGCTGGTGAGACCGGCTTTGTCTATCAATTGGCGAATGCGCTCAAAATGCCGTCCCACTTTGATAAATGCAATCGCTTCGCCGCGTTCCAGCCTTCGGCTGATTGCATCATCATCAAGGGGCCCAGGAATAACACTCAGCACATCATTGCGCGCCGCTATCGGTCGTCCCAGGGCGGCCGCTGATGCCATTAGGGAAGAAACGCCCGGAACAATTTGCGTCGTGTAATGCGCAGATAATCGTTCAAACAAATACATAAAAGACCCGTAGAAAAACGGATCGCCTTCACACAACACCGCCACATCATTTCCGGCATCAAGTTGAGAAGCAATTTCCTGCGCAGCGCGATCATAAACATTTTGTGCAGGAAAGCGCTCTGCTCGCATTGGGATAATGATTGGAATTTCGACCTGCTCAGGCTTGAGATATGAAGCAACGATTGAACGCGCAAAACTCTGTCCGTCATCGGGTGCCGGATAGGCAATGACGCTGCATTCCTTCAAAAGCCGATGGGCTTTCAGCGTAATCAGTTCCGGGTCACCCGGCCCTACCCCTAATCCATATAACACCCCGGTCATTTCGCGACATTCTCCGATACCTGATTTCGCGGCTTGACATATGTCCATTGGGTTACAGCCTTTGCACTGTTCCAGCCATGAAAAGCACCCATTTCACCGGCTGTCTGTATTTGGATGCGTTGCAAATCTCCACCCATCTCTGCAAACATTCTCAACAACACCGCTTCACTTTCAAGCGTCACCGCATTGATCACCATTCGCCCGCCGGGTTTAAGCGCGTCACGACATATTCTGACGGTTTCCCGGTTGACGCCACCCCCGACAAAAACCGCATCAGGTCTGGCAAGACCTGCCAGTGCCTCCGGCGCTTTGCCCTCAACCAGTTTTAAAGCGGGTGTTCCCAAGGTAAGCGCGTTTTGCGCCGCAATGGCTCTTCTGTTGTCTTTGGGTTCAATACCAATGGCGCGCGCTTCAAATGCCGCACGCATCCATTCAATGGCAATCGAGCCACAACCAATCCCGACATCCCACAACAATTCACCACGCCCGGGTACAAGCTTTGCCAGGGTCAGCGCACGAACCGCCTGCTTTGTAATGTTGCCATCATGGTGAAACGCCTCATCGGGCAGTCCGGTTCTGGGGTAGTTTTTTGTGTCCAACCCGGCGACCAGCTCTACCGCAAGTGTGTGCAGATCAGGAAACCGGTCTGTATCATCATGCACCCATTCACTGGCAATACCATCAAAACGCTGTTCGTGCTCTCCCCCCATTGCCGCCAGCACACTCATGCGTGAATGTTCATAGCCATGCAGACATAGCAGACTGGCAACGCTTTGCGGTGACGTACCGTCCTTGGTCAGAATCAACAATCTGGCTTTATCAGCAAACCAGGGAATAATCTGTTCTGCCGGGCGCCCGTGGATGGTTACGGTTTCCACATCGGGCAGTGACCAGCCCATGCGGCAGGCAGCCAGTTGAAACGCCGATACTTGCGGGTGATAGGTAATTTCCTCAGGCGGTATCGCCCGGCCAATGCGTGCACCAACGGAATACCAGAGAGGATCGCCCGAAACCAGAATAACAACCTTCCTGCCCTTATAACTCAGGATTTTGTCAATCATCGCATCAAAGGGTGAAGGCCAGGCAATACGCTCAGCTTTGATATCGGCGGCCAGATGATGGTGACGATCACCGCCAAAGATGATCTCGGCATCTTTTACCAACGCCACGCATTGCGCGTTCAGGCCGCTTAACCCGTCTTCGCCAATGCCAATAATATGTAACCAGGGTTTCGTCACTTTTTTTAATCCTTATTGGAAATTATCGCCAGCGCATTGATGGCCGCAGCAGCCATGGCAGAACCGCCTCTTCTGCCACGCACAGTGATGAATGAAATATCATTCAGAGCGCGCGCCACATCAATCCCCGCCACTTTAATTAACGCCTCCTTACTTTCAACCGCACCAACAAACCCCACCGGACATCCGATGATCAGTGCCGGGGCAGGCAATCCCTCCTGCAGCATTTCCAGCAGATGAAACAGTGCGGTGGGCGCATTGCCGATAGCCACGATACTGCCTGGAAGTTGTTGCTTGAGCATTTCTATGCCACCAGCAGAACGCGTGGTTTTTGCCCGATTGGAAAATGCTGTCGCGCCTTCCACCCCCAGACCACACAATAATTCATTGTTGTAGCCCAGATTGCGTTTGATGATGCCGCGACGTACCATTTCTACATCGCAGATCACCGGAGCACCGCGAACCAGCGCTGCAATCCCCGCTTCAACAGCATCGGTTGATATCACAATGTCCTCGGTCAAATCAACCATGCCGCAGGCATGAATTAACCGCACCACCAACTGACGTTCCCCGTCAGAATAGTTTGATAATTCCGCTTCCGCCTGGATAATCTCGAAAGACTGCCGGTAGATTTCGTCGGGAGTTTTTTCGTAGGAAAACACCAGTTCGTCCTATTTCTTCATCGTCACAGGCCCAAGCGGATGATCGGCATGGGGGTAAGGTGGATGATGATGGTCGTGGCCATGTTCGTGGTCATGACTATGACTGTGATCATCGTCATGCTCATGATCATGCGTATGCAGCGGCGTCCAGGGCAACCCGTGTTCCTTGCAAAATGCTTCATCCCGGCACGAAGCATCACAATCGCCTTCACACGGACAGCCTTCCAGACCCCCACCAATGCCTTCCACATGGTGGTGATGGCTTTCCTGGGCCATGCCGATATCAGCTTCAAACCCTAACACCTGCTCGCGATATTTGCACATCTGGCAGTTCATCACCGCCGCACCATTGGCTGTTTCAAATACCCGCTCGACGAAGGTATCAATCACCAGCTCATGATCATTGAGATAGCCTGCCTTGACAAATTCAATATCGGGAAACTCTGCCGCCACTTTATCAGTGTAGGAATAAATACGCTTCACCAGAACGCCGGTAAACAGAAAATACGGGAAGATAACAATGCGCTTGTAGCCCAGTTTTGCTGCATGTTGCAGCCCTGGTTCAACCAGCGGAAAGGTGACGCCGGAATAGCAGGTTTCACCCCAGCCAAACCCTAAACCTTCCCACAACATGCGCATCACTTTCGCCGCATTCGAATTCGCATCAGGGTCCGATGAACCACGCCCGACCACCATCAACAGGGTTTCTTCAATTGGGACTTCATCGTTTTGGCTATTGGCCGCCTCAACCGCTTCCATGATCCGCGCACCGGCCGCTTCAATCATGCGCACATCGACACCCAGTTCGCGCCCGTAGACAATTTCCATTTCCGGGTGCAACGCCTGATAGGAATTGAGCACGGAAGGGATATCATTCTTGGCGTGTCCGGCGGCAAACAGCATACCCGGCACAGCCAAAACTTTCTCAACACCCTTTTCACGCAATGCATCAAGGCCGGCATGAATGACCGGATTACAAAATTCCAGATAGCCATATTCAACCGGCAGTTGCGGAAATTTTTCCCGCAGGCCAAGTGCTACCTTTGAAAACTCCTTCGCCGCATTTTGATTGCGCGATCCATGGCCACAAACCATGATGCCAATTTTTTTGTTATCTGTGTTAAGAAGATCGGCTGTATTATTCTGTCTCATTCGCTTGGGTCCCTGACAGGTTCGAAAAATAATATCGAAGTGTCACCGGTGGCTTTTTTATGCCCGGCCGGATACCGGCCTTTCGCAAAACTAAGTCACATGCGTCTGAGACAGTCTCCGTCCTGGCCCCCTGCTTGGGTCAGCCGCACCGGATTCTCTTTCAGTCCAATAATAATGGACACCGTCGATAAAGTGGAAATTATGCGCGATTGTGCTGCGGGTCAAACCATATTATTCATTTTGACAACAAAAACGCCGTGGTTAGACCGTATCCCACTTGGATGGAGACATTTGACCCGTTTTTCGCTTCCTCTGGCAAGGCATGGTTTTCGAAGCGCTCTGGTTGAGCGTAAGAAAAGCATAACGATGTCCAGAGGGCGCGAAAAGCGGGCCTTTGGTGGGTCAAATCGAGCCATCGACTGCGTTGCCAAACTTGTCCGATCACCCAGATCGCACTGCGCTTGGCGTCTAATCGAGTGGTTCGATTTGAGTCCATCAAATGTCTCCATCCAAGTGGGATACGGTCAAATTCCGACCACGGCGTTCTTGAGTTTAAATCAATTGGTTTTTGTT
>JAAENI010000150.1 GCA_024224595.1 Hyphomicrobiales bacterium | reverse complement strand
ACTGCTGCAATGGAGATGGTGAATATGACAGCCATCAAAAAGATCAACCGGCCGGCACTCAATTTCAAACCAGCATAAAGGATCAGGTTGTCCAGCGATTTCACTGGTAAGTTAAACCCAAACCCATCTACCCCATCGCCTTCATTGGAAAGCAAGTAAACGGCGTTTTGTGGCGTTACATTTTGTTCCATCGGCAAAATACGCCGGTTAATGTGATCCCGTTGCTTCTTGAATTTCAATACAATCAGCACAGCTGCAAACAGCAAGGCAGCAACCGCAAAGCCAAGCGCGATGTAGAGAACAAACAGATCAGGCAGACCCGAATTTGGAAATAGCCAATCCAGCATCACGCGGCCTGATGAACGTAGTCGGGATCGAAATACTCGCCCGGAAATGTGATACCCTGTGCTTCCAATTCGTCAAGAAAACGTGGACGAACGCCGGTTGCAGCAAAATGACCGGTAACTTTGCCTCCGGCCACAATTCCGGTTCTCTTGAAGGTAAATATCTCCTGCATCTGAATGATATCACCTTCCATGCCGGTGATTTCAGCAACGCTGGTGACTTTCCTTTGACCATCTGAAAGACGGGTTAATTGCACGATCACATGAATAGCGCTGGAAATTTGACTGCGGATACTCGATATGGTCATCGGCATGCCGGTCATGCCAAGCATCTGTTCAAGACGGGCAATTGCATCGCGCGGCGTATTGGCGTGAATGGT
>JAAENI010000149.1 GCA_024224595.1 Hyphomicrobiales bacterium | reverse complement strand
GTAAAGTGCTAAGTTCCGGCAACCATTGGCATAAAAAAACCGTTTCGGCATCATGCTCTTGCGATTGTTTAACCGGATTATAAACTCTTATCGTATTAATGCCGGTGACACCGGCTTGCATTTGAAATTGCGGGTAATGAATACCCGGTTCAAAGTCCAAAAATTGGCGCGCTAAATGTGCCACTCCTCGTCGCCAATCGATCTGGCAATGATGACAAAGAAAACTGACTAACATCGCTCGCATACGAAAATTCAAGTAACCGGTTTTATTCACACAGCGCATAGCAGCATCAATCAACGGGTAACCCGTTTGGCCCTGCTGCCAAGCTAAAAGCCGTGCCTCTGAATGGCGACTGGTATCCATAGAAAAATGCTCAAATGCTCGATTCATAGGACGCATCTCTATCTCGCATTCATCCTCAAACTTTTGAATGAAGTGGCAGTGCCAACTCAACCTATCGCACAAGGATTTCTGCACGCCTTTCCATCCTGCTCCTTCAAATTGAGAGACATATTTGAACATTTGCCGCAAACTGATATTTCCCCACGCCAAATAAGGTGACATGCGGGAACAGGCCTCCCGACTTGCCATGGGTTTTGAGATAGATTGTCGGTAGGTTTTGCCTCTTCCCTGAAAAAAACTGTTTAACGTCTGCCAGGCTTGTTGTTCTCCGCCTTGTTGGAAATCATCATCCTTTGCGCGCCATGATGGCGCAACAATCACTTTGAAACTGTCTTCTATATCAATTTTGAGCGCCTGATGATCGCCCCAGTTAGGATGATCCAGATCAGCATTCATAATCGTCCGCCAATGAGAAGACCATTGATGACGCTGCGTTTGGCCTCGCATGACGCCTCCCGAGGGATGTTGATTCCACGATATTTGCTTCGATAAAAACCAATTCGTCAGTGCTTTATCCCGCTGATATGTCTTATCAAGTCCGATTTCTTCATAACTGAAAACACAATCAATGTTATAACGCTGATGGAGTGCCTCAAAGACAGATTCAGCTGAACCGCTTAGCACCGTCAACATACCGTGGTTTTTTTGCTTCAGCTGATGCTG
>JAAENI010000148.1 GCA_024224595.1 Hyphomicrobiales bacterium | reverse complement strand
CACAAATTAATATAATTGAAAATGTACTTCAAATTGCTGGAAGGCCTTTACATATTTCCGAGATTATTGAAATTGCCAATAGAGATTTCCATGTCCAATTGGAACGGGATTCCATCGTATCGATCATCGTGAAAAAAATAAAAGCGGGTCAACGATTTGTCAGAACGGCTCCCAATACCTTTGCGCTAAAGCCGTAGAGATCATGTGCGCCGCATCGATAAAAAAACCTAAATGAGATCAGCTTAGCCCAATGATGATGGAAACATTGGATCAAGAGCATCAAGTAAAGATAGCGGAAATTTTGTGTGATATGCTCATGTGCATGATACATGATTTCAAAGCCGTCTCGAAAACCGGCAAGGATGACAACCATGAACAAAATCAGAGAAAGCCATTTAAAGCGCAAGGCATACATTTATATACGTCAGTCCTCGTTAGCCCAGGTTCAGCATCATCAGGAGAGTACGAGACGACAGTACCGTCTTTATGAACGTGCTTTGCGTTTGGGCTGGCCCAAGGAGCGTATCGAGATTATCGATGAAGACCAGGGAAAATCCGGCGCGAGTGCCCAGCTGCGTTCAGGATTTACCCGGTTGGTTTCCGAGGTCGCGCTGGACCGAGCTGGTGGCATCTTTGGATTGGAAGTTAGCCGCTTGGCGCGGTCATGTTCCGACTGGTACCGGCTATTGGAAGTCGCTGCTTTATCAGGTGCGCTGATCGTTGACGAGGAAGGTGTCTACGATCCGAATCATTATAATGACCGTTTACTGCTGGGTTTGAAAGGCACATTGAGTGAAGCGGAATTACACTTTTTAAAACAAAGGATGATCGGTGGCCGGCGGACCAAAGCCAGGCGTGGTGAATTTCGCATCCGCCTGCCGGGTGGATATGTATGGGATGAAAGTGAAGGGATTTTGATGGATCCCGATGAGCGGGCTCGGGATACGGTCGAAGTGTTTTTTAGTTGCTTTGAGCGTATCGGCACTGCGCGAGGAACGGTTCGCTATTTTGAAGACAATCATTTGAGATTTCCCCTGCGAGATGGATGGGGAAGTATAAAAACTGCTCTGAATTGGTCTTGCTTGAGCCCGTCGCGAGCCGTTGAAATTTTAAGAAATCCGATATATGCTGGTGTATATTCATATGATCGCAATAATCCAAAAGCCGAAGATCCTGAAGATGTATGTTCGGGCGGGCGGATCTGGCTACCGAATTCTCATGCGGGCTATATTTCGCTGGAGGGATACAACAGCAATCTTTCGCGGTTGGAAGATAACCGGAGTTATGTATTAGGGATGCTCAAAAAAGGCAGTGCAAGGCAGGGGCGAAGTCTTCTGCAGGGTATTGTATTATGTGGGGTTTGTGGCCGACGTATGGGGGTTATATACGCAAGGGATGGCAGTTCAATTTATACCTGCAAGGGTTCTTCCAGCGTCGGCAAGTCTTGTCAACATATAAACGGACGTCATGTAGATCGTCTTGTCAAGACAGTCGTTTTGGACAGTCTCACCCAGGAGCAATTTGATCTTGCCCGTGTCGCCATGCAGAAGCTAAAAGAGCGGCATATGGAGATTGAAAGACAATGGGAGAAAAGACTTGAAGCCGCAAGATACGAAGTAGACAAAGCTGCCCGTCGCTATTATCAGGTGGAGCCTGAAAACAGACTGGTGGCACGAACTCTTGAAAAAGACTGGAACGACAAGTTAGAGGAAGCGGAGCATTTAGAGTCTGAATATGATAAAATCCGCAAATCTCCGCCTTTTACAATAAGCCGGGAGCAGTGGCATCAGGTTGAGGCATTAGCTGAGGATATTCCCCGTCTATGGGAATCGAAAACAACAACGAATAATCAACGTAAGAAATTGTTACGGCTTTTAATTGAAGATGTGACATTGTGTAATCAAGATGATCCATGGTGTGTTACGGTCAAGATTCATTGGAAGACAGGAATCGCAGATGAGCATCAAGCTGAGCGTGTAAAACCTTTTCCCCACACCACTGATCCGGATGTTGTCGATCGTATTGAGCAGCTTTATTTAAGCCATACCGATCAGCAGGTTGCCGATCTATTAAACAAGGAAGGCTACCGTTCAGGATACGGCAATGATTTTACCGTAAGTTGTATCGCACATATTCGGCAGCGAAAGAGATTGTTAAAATATCGATCTTCAAAAAAAGCAAAACACAGGCAGCATTGAGGGAGGACCGATGAGTACAAAAAACAGAAAAAATTGTGAGAATCCCCCTGATGATTGCAGTCTGACCACTACTACCCATAGTAACGAACCATCTGTTCCCCTTTATGGGGGATGTGGGTGACAAGCTGGGCTAACCAATCTAGCGCGTCGAATGTTTTCGTCGATGTTCCATCCTTACTTTGATAAATGACTTTTGACACGCCATCTGATGAATCATTGGCTGCAATATAGGTCATGCGCTCTTGAGAAAAAGACGCTCGGACGTGCAGCGCAGGCGCTTGCGCCGCGTGTGATGTAGCGGGCTAAATTTTCTAATCCATCTTCATTGCGCGGCTGATCAACATCAAAATTAATTTCGATAGGGCACGCGTTTAACATATAAATCAACCCGGTATAAT
>JAAENI010000147.1 GCA_024224595.1 Hyphomicrobiales bacterium | reverse complement strand
GTGATAGGTACAATTTGGTGGTTTTCAAGATTTTGCCCAACAGCGGGGACACTGGCTACAGTGGTGATATCGTGATCGGCTAGATGGGCAGGGTCACCGATCCCGGATAGCAGTAGAAGCTGAGGAGAATTGATCGCACCGCCACATAAAATTATCTCTCGACTAGCCTCGTATCTGATCTGCTCTCCATGTTTTTCCGTAAGAACAGCAACAGCACGTTTTCCATCAAACTGAATTTTGTGAGCCAGGGTGTTCATCAAAACTGTCAGATTGTCTCGTTTCATAACAGGGTGCAAATACGCTTTCGCTGCGCTGCATCGCTGGCCGTTTCTTGTAAAACTTTGTGCAACGTGAAAACCTTCTTGCTGTTCGCCATTCTGGTCTGAAGTAATCAAATAGCCAGCTTGTTGGCCAGCTTTCAGGAATGCTTGATGAAGAGGATGTGATGCTCTGCAGGTTTCGATTGTTTGTGGTCCACTGTCACCGCGCCACTTGCTTTTGCCTTTATCTGACGTTTCCATTTTCCGGAAATAGGTTAGACACTTTTCATAACTCCACTCAGGAAGACCTTCGTTTGCCCATCCATCATAATCCCTGGGATTACCGCGATTTGCTACCATTCCGTTTATGGCTGAAGAACCACCAAGAACTCGACCGCGATGTTCTAAAATCTGCCGCCCGTCGCAGTGTGGTTCAGGTTCGCCGATATACCCCCAATCAAAACGCGGGTCCCGTGCCGCCATTCCACAGGCTGCGGGCATTTGTATAAGGATGCTTCGATCATCCCCCCCAGCCTCTATCAACAAGATACGATTGGAAGGTACAGCAGACAGCCTGTTGGCTAGAACACATCCAGCTGATCCGGCTCCAACAATGATGTAATCAAAAATTGGGTTTTGCTTCACTTGATCATCCCCAAAAAAGGCTAAAGTGTTTCATTACGTAAGCGCAATTTAGCGACAAAAGGAACAAGCGCTTCCATCAACCCTGCAAGGGTAATCAATATAATGCCAATAATTTCTCGCAACCCAAAAGGTTCATCCAGCAACAAGGCAGCGGTTGCTGCTCCCACACTGATCTCTGTCATATACAACAGACCGGCAACACCAGGATGGAGATGTGGCGTTCCCCACATCACTGCGTAAACACCCGGCATAACCACAATAAGCATAGCGGGTATCAACCAGGGTGATACGCCAATGAAAATATCCATACTCGGCGTTGGAATTTCCATGCCAAACGGCAACATCAACGAAATAACAGCCGCCAGAGTTCCCCAGAAAAAATATGACAGGGTAATTTCTATGGGACCACAATTTTCATCATCTCTCATAAGGACCATTGCAATACCCCATACGAACCCGGAGGCCAGGGCAATCCAGTCGCCATTATTCTTTGGCCAGGGGGTTCCTGTTTCAACACCAAGGATAACCAGCATTCCGGCGAACCCGGCAATCATTGCCAGAACCTGAACTGGCTTAATCTTCTCCTTGAGGAATATCCTTGCCAGTATCGTTCCCCATATGGGCGTTAGATAATATAGCAACATAGCGCGAACGACTTCTGTATAAAGAAATGCATCGGCATAGAAAACCATAGCCGCACCGGTTGATATGCCGATGAGATGCAATCTCGTTCCACCACGTACAATCCAGGACCAACGACAAATTATCAAAGGCAGAATAATTATAAATGGCACAATAAAGAATGATGCCGTAGCCCACGGGCCAGTGATACCGGCCTCATCAAGAGCGCGAAGCGGTATCCAAAATACGCCCCAGATCATTCCGCCATATGCACAGGCCAGTTTTGCCTTGTTTTCAAAACTTAACGCGATCATATTGTCCTGGCCTGGTATAAATTAAATGGTTTCGTCAAGTTGTCCAACAAAAGTAAAATTATTCATACAAACCGACGTCATTCGATTCAACTGGCGCGGGTCACCTGCCACCAGCTATCAAATGATCGGCTTCTCAGCATCCTATAGTTGGCAGCACTCAGGAGGCACTGTCAACATAATCCTCCGAATTATACAATTTGGCATTGATACCTATAAACGTTTTTGTTACCCAGGCGAAATTATCAGCCACGCATGTATGGCTGATGATTTCGGTAGGAAAATGATATCCGCGATATAACTGATTTGTTTTATTCATGTTGCTAGTTTGAACGAATTGCCACTAACTTGACAGAACCGCTCGCTGTTATTCATAAACAGCGGCATTTGGAAGCAGAGAATATTCCGAGAGATTAATATTTAGGGAAGCCCTTCATTTTTAGATATGGTGTTATTTTCAAGCAATTTTTGAAAACTGACTCCCAACCTTGGGCTGGGATAAAAGCCCAATTGTTTAAGGTTCATAGTGACATCAATTGGTAAAGCCTCACCTTCCACTTTTTGATTGAGAATTCCTCCGATCACAACGGGAACATCTACTTTTTGCCTGTTTAACTCCGCTTGCAGACGTTTGGCATATTCCAATGCCATTCCATTGTGAGTACTGACCAAAATTGCTTCCACATCACTCATTTTAACCGCTTTGGCAATTTGGTCCGGATCAGTTTCAGCTCCCAGGTTGGTTATTTCCGCTCCTGCTTTAGACAAAAGTTCATGGATGATCATAACAGCGTGAGCATGGACATCTGTTGATGCAATTAAAAATTTCCGGCCTTCCAATAGCTTTTTGGAACGGGGATTGTCAAAGATATGTTCATTTTCAGTAATTACGCGTTGCGACATCTCAAATACATCTGTTGGATAAACGGGCTGGCGACCTCCAAACGAATCTTCATTGACTTTGCCGACACCGAACATTTCTTCGAAATCAGAAGCCCCAAGCATTTTCAGTACATACAACATTTGGACCGGATCTTTGATGTCAATATTTGCTTCTCTAAATCCGTCAATCGT
>JAAENI010000146.1 GCA_024224595.1 Hyphomicrobiales bacterium | reverse complement strand
TTCAAATACCGCCCGCAATCCCTCAAGCACTTTATCCAGAGACAACTGATCATCCACAAAGCCCCCACCCAGTAAATCACCATGGCCAGATTTATGGGTGATCGGAATATAACAGGCGACACCCGGTTCAGTTGCCAGCGAAATACCAACAAGCTCAGCCTGCATGGGGTCAAGGGAATTGGTTTCGGTATCGACAGCCACAATTCCGGCCTGCGTAATCCGCTCGACCCATTCCAGGAGTTCATTTTCACTTCGAACACATTGATAGAGCGATCTATCAATAGAACTGCTTGCACTTTCAGTTTGCATCTGTTCAGCAAACTGATCAGGTGTTCTGCCACCCTCATAAATTTTCTCACTGTCCACAGCATCGAGATCGGGACCGCGAGCTGATGAATACCCGTCAACTTCTACAATTTCCGGCTCTATTGAATCTGCATCCGTGACTGTGTCCCCGGCAACCTTTCGGGTAATCGATTTGAATTCCATCGCTTTAAGAAACGATATCAGTTTGGGGCCATCTGCTGGTTGCAGCAGGAAATCTGCCAGTGGCACTTCCAATTCGACATCATCTTTTAACGTCACCAGCTGTTTTGAAAGCCTTGCAAGCTCAGCAAATTCAATCAAATTCTCGCGCCGCTTATTTTGCTTGATCTCAGCCGCCCGTTCCAGCAAGCTGTCCAGATCACCATATTCGTTCAACAACAGCGCTGCCGTTTTGGGACCAATTCCAGGGACACCGGGAATATTATCTGTAGAATCCCCAGCCAGTGCCTGTAGATCAATCATCATGTCAGGACTGACGCCAAATTTTTCCATCACTTCATCAGGTCCCACCCGGCGATCTTTCATCTGGTCATACATCACGACATTATCATCAACCAGTTGCATCAAATCTTTGTCCGATGAGATAATTGTCACATCAGCCCCCAGTTCACGCGCATGCCTTGCATAGGTGGCAATCAGATCATCAGCTTCAAACCCTTTTGCTTCGATGCAAGGAAGATTAAATGCACGGGTCGCCTGTCTGATTAATCCAAACTGCGGGCGCAAATCCTCGGGTGGTGCTTCGCGGTTTGCCTTGTACTCAGGATAAATTTCATTGCGAAATGTTTTCGACGAATAGTCAAAAATGACGGCAAAATGGGTAGGTACTATCCCCACAGATGTATCACGGGCATCCTGCACGAGTTTCCAGATCATATTGCAGTATCCTGCAACAGCTCCCACTGGCAATCCATCTGACTTTCGCGTCAATGGTGGCAACGCGTGGTAGGCTCTGAAAATATAAGCAGAGCCATCGACAAGAAACAGGTGATCGCCTTTTTTCATGAACTGCCATTTCTTGGGTTGCTGAATGTTAATATTTTGAAGATGGAGGAGGTAAATGACGATTGCAAGACCATTGGCAAATCCTCACAGATTTTGCGAAAAATAAGCACCCGTTGTTACCCATGGAAATATGCGCTTTTTAATTGCACTGTAACTTTGTTCTGTTAGCCTGTGAGCACCCAAAAATATTGAGGAAAATCGACAGATGAGCCAACTAGATGCCGTCCTCACCCACATTGATAACCAACTGCCACAATCACTGGATCGACTATTTGAACTGCTGCGTATCAAGAGTATTTCTACCGACCCTACTTTTAAAGACGATTGTCACCAGGCCGCGCAATGGCTTGTTAATGATCTGGAGTCAATTGGGTTTGAAGCATCATTGCGCGATACAGACGGCCATCCAATGGTCGTTGGCCATCAACAAGGTCCGGAAAATTCGTCGCATCTTCTTTTCTACGGTCACTACGATGTTCAACCGGTTGATCCACTCAATTTATGGAAACTGCCTCCATTTGAACCGGTAATAACAGAACTGAAAGAGGGGCGAAAACAAATTCATGGGCGAGGGGCAGCCGACGACAAAGGACAATTGATGACTTTTGTCGAGGCCTGTCGTTGCTGGAAGCATGAAACAGGTAGTTTGCCCTGTAGCCTGACGATATTATTTGAAGGAGAAGAAGAATCCGGCTCCCCCAGTCTCTTGCCCTTTTTTAAGGCCAATGCAGAAGAATTAACCTGCGATCTGGCGCTCGTTTGTGATACCGGCATGTGGGACATTGAAACACCGGCAATCAGTACAGCATTGCGTGGGATAGTAACTGAAGACTTTATTATCAAAGCAGCAAACCGGGATCTTCATTCAGGTCATTATGGCGGTGCGGCAGTTAACCCGATTCACATTCTGACCAAGATTCTTGCAGGGCTACACGATGAAAGTGGCCGGGTAACACTTGAAGGGTTTTATGATGATGTCGAGGAACTGCCCGAGGAATTGCGCAAACAATGGGATGACCTGGGTTTTGATGCTGGAAAATTCTTGTCAGATATTGGCCTGACGATGCCTGCAGGGGAAGCCAACCGCTCAGTTCTTGAACAGATTTGGTCAAGGCCTACTGCCGAAGTCAATGGTATTCAGGGTGGCTATAGCGGTGATGGGTTCAAGACGGTAATAGCAGCCCAGGCGTCAGCGAAAGTTTCATTCCGGTTGGTCAGTAATATGGATCCGGAAAAAGTTCACACATCTTTCAAGAGTTTTCTTGAATCTCAATTGCCCGAAGACTGCACAGTTGAGTATCTGGGATATAGTGGTGCTGGCGCAATCACGCTTGATCACACATTACCTCAAATTAAAGCGGCCGCCGATGTTCTTACAGAAGAATGGGGCAATCCTGCCGCGATAGCCGCAATGGGTGGATCTGTGCCAATTGTCGGCGAATTTAAACGCCTGCTTGGCATGGATTCGTTAATGGTTGGGTTTGGTCTTGAGGATGACGCTATTCATTCGCCCAATGAAAAGTATGAACTATCCAGTTTTCACAAAGGCACCCGGTCATGGGCACGAATATTGGACGCGCTGGCTGAAAAGAAATAAGCTAAAGCCATACATTGGAATCAACCCATGACAATATTTGCTTCAATACCAACCGGGAAGTTTAGTGACCGGGCGATAAAGCAATATTGATGAATATCATCGTGAATAGACAGCGCTTTTTTTTCATCGCTGCCATTCATAATTGTAATGGTCGGTTGCAACGTAATCGAAATAAATCGCCCCGCTCCCGATGGTAGCATTTCGCCAATCGCTATCGGATTATCCTTGTAGGAAGTAACGGTTATTCCTGCGGCCGAACAAAGATGCAGATACCACAGCATATGGCATGAAGCGACACTTGCGACGAGTAGATCTTCCGGACTATGCTTATTGGGATCACCGCCTAAAACTGGATCATTGGAACAGTCAACAAGAGGTTTCCCCTCGGTGCTCAGTTGCCAACTACGTTCATATGACTTGTAGGATCGGGTACCTTCTCCTGAATTTCCAGTCCATTCAACACAGGCTGTGTATTCGTGAGTTTTTGGGTTCATTGCCAATTCCTGATGTTCAGACTCTTGCATATTCATCAAACTATTCACGCCACCGTGATCGAGAATAATTTGATATTACAATTTTGTGTACCATATATAGAGTATGTCGAATTGACGACATGGTTTTTCTCGATTTGTCCCTTATCGGGAAAAACGGTATTAAGTTCGGTCCCCATTATCGACTTGATACAAACTAGAGTAAACTGTTGCAGCGAACCCTCCACCCACCTATCACGCTGCAACAGTTCTGCTAATTTCATTTCACAAGAAAAGTCATGCCATGTTTGGCAATTTGCGTGATCCGAAAGGATAGTTATTCGGCTGGTGAAATGTTGCCAGTTGCATTGGGGATTGCCTGATTCAGCCTGGCAAAAGCAGGGCGTTTAAACAAAAATCCACCAACACCGGCTAATTTGACTAACCGGTAAAATACCAGTGGTCCAATAGCGGCACTCAATGTAACCAGTGCTGCTATTGTGCCGGTTGACAGGAAGTCACCTGCAAATTTGATCAGAACAATTTGACTAATACCCATGGGCAGGAAAAATGCAAGATAAACAACGATCGAACGCGCGCCTACCCAGCGCAGGAAACCCAGCCATTTGATATTCATGAACACACTTCCCAGCGTAATCATCGCCATGGCACCCATAATACCTAATCCAAGGGAAATGATTGGCATATCGGCCAATTTTACGATCGGACTGGGGCCCGTTGGAGAAGCCAGATTTGACAGGATTTGAGGAGGCAAATTATTGATTAGAATTAAATTAGCCAAACCCCAAGTTGCCAGGAACAAAACAACAATTATGGGGTTTTTGACAACATATTCAGCCCATGAAAAAATTTGACGATAAAAAACATAACCAATCAGAAAATAGATGTACCTGGACGCAAATTCGTCCACAAGCATCGAGCCTGTATGGATCGGCATGATTTGCAGAAGAGCACCCGCTGCCAGCAACCACTTCCAGTCAACATTCCTCAAAACGCGTGTCACGAAATAGAAAACCGGTAACAAATAAATAAACCAAAGTGTGCCAAATGGTTGAACGAATGCCGTAACATAAATAACTGCAATCTCATTCAGAGTTTGCCCTTCACCCATCCATGCTGGTGTCTTGATCACAATCTGGATGGTTAACCACAGAATATAAAAATAGACAAAATGCAAAATTTTTCGATCCTGATATTGCGACCAGCCTGCATCGATTGAACGGTGAAGAAATAGTCCGGAAATCAACATGAAACAGGGGATCCGGAACGGCCGGGCAAATTCAACTATTGCCCCCATCCAGCTGGATTCACCCAACGCAGTTTGCACACCCAAAGTAGAATGCATCATAACAACAAGAAAAATCGACATCCCCTTGACAATATCGACCCAGCTAACGCGCAAATTCGAACTTGCCCCCTCCAATTGGGTGTTCTGGGAGGAAATATTCATAATGGCTCCAAAATCCAATAGCCGCCTACCGGCATAAAATCATTGATCCAATAATGACTACATAATTCGTAAGTATTCGTTAACTAACCCTGATAAAGGTTGCTGTTTTGATCAATATTGTGTGTAATTTTGCTACTTCCGCGTCTATCCTTTACGACGCGTTAAATTGCCTCATCTATTTTTTACCCAGCCAATCTCATCGATTTTGATGTCTCTCTTTGTTCCTGGTGTTATTGCATAGATGACCAAACCAAAAAAAATGCGCGAGCGTGTGGAGCCCACTTTTGAAAAAGAAAGTAAAGCTGACGCCGAAAAACAAGGATCTACACAAGATAAACGCGTCACAAATGCAAAAGCCAAAACCGTCAACAAAAAGAAAAAGAAAAAGAAAACCAAAAAACCGTATTTTTTACGCAAGCTGGTTTCACGCACTTTCTATTGGTCACTGGTCGCTGGAATATGGTTGGGAATCAGTGCAGTCGCCTTCATCGCATGGCATGCAATGTCACTGCCCCATTCCAGTGTCTGGGCTATTCCTGATCGTCCTCCCAACGCTCGAATTATTGCTGTAGATGGCGAATTAATCGCTAATCGCGGTGTAACCGGTGGTGCGGCAATAAGCGTGAGCGATATGTCTCCCTATATTCCCATGGCGGTAATCGCTATTGAAGATCGCCGGTTTAAACATCATTTTGGTATTGACCTTCTTGGCTTGGCCCGTGCCATGGGTAAAAATCTAATGGCGGGACGATTCATCCAGGGTGGTTCAACGCTGACACAGCAGCTGGCAAAAAATCTGTTCCTGAAACCTGAACGCACCCTTGGGCGCAAAGTCCAAGAAGCAATCCTTGCAATCTGGCTTGAATCGCGTTTTACCAAAAATGAGATAATTGAACTTTATCTCAATCGAGTTTATTTTGGATCGGGCGCCTATGGTGTCGATGCAGCTTCGCGACGTTATTTTGGTAAATCTGCTCGCTACGTTAATCTGGCAGAGGCAGCCATATTGGCCGCTGTATTAAAAGCCCCCTCGAGGCTGTCGCCTGCTCGTAATCCAGAACTTGCCAGATCGCGATCCAAATTGGTGTTGGCAGCAATGCGACATCAAGGATATATCAGCGACAGGGAGAGTGCTACCGCGCTGACGATGCAGGCAAAAAAGGCGAAACGCTATTTGACTGGATCTGAACACTATGTCGCTGATATGGTAATGAAAAAGGCCTCACAACTCATCGGTAGCATGCGTGAAGATATAATTATTTCAACGACTATCGATATCAATCTGCAAAAAAAAGCAGGCCTCCTCATCAAGCAAACCCTGTCTAAGGAAGGCAAATCGAGAAAAGTAGAACAAGGCGCGTTGGTGTCACTTGATGGCACGGGTGCAATTCGGGCACTGGTTGGTGGCCGTGAATATTCAAAAAGTCAATTCAACCGGGCAATCAATGCCAGGCGCCAGCCGGGATCAGCATTTAAACCATTCGTTTTTTTGGCCAGCCTTGAAGCAGGCAGAACACCAAATTCTATCAGGAATGATGCACCGGTTCGAATTGGTAACTGGACCCCGGTAAACTACGATCGCAAATATCGTGGCGAAGTTACACTGACCACCGCGCTGGCCAAGTCTCTGAATACTATTGCCGCCCAACTCGTAATGGAGACCGGTCCTGAAAAAGTAATCAAACTGGCGCACCGTCTAGGCATTAATTCTGAAATATCAAATAACGCCTCGATCGCATTGGGTACTTCAGAAACATCCCTGCTGGAAATCACCAGTGCTTACGTACCTTTCGCAAACGGAGGGTATCGCGCTAGACCATTTTTCATCAAATCCATTACCGATACACATGGCAAAGTACTGTACCAGCGAAAGACAGAGGCAATTAGGCGTGTGGTAGGTAATCGTGAGCTAGGAATGATGAATGAGATGATGGCTGCAACAATCGAGTGGGGTACGGGTAAAAATGCACGTTTGAAAAAATGGCCGGCGGCTGGAAAGACCGGAACCAGTCAGAAATCTCGTGATGGATGGTTCATTGGATACACCGCCAATCTAACTACTGGCATCTGGTTTGGAAATGATGATGGCTCACCAACTTCAAAAATTACCGGTGGTGGTCTGCCAGCCAAAATCTGGAAAAAATATATGGATTTCGCACATGACAATCTTCCCCCTGTCAGCCTTCGCCATCAAAGGTCTTCCTTTGCTCTGGTCGCACCCAAATTAGTCGTACCCAAAATTAGGCCTGTTAGTCCAGCAGCGAGATCAAACCACAATCCAAAATCCAAAACTGATAAGAAATCCAACACAACCAAAAGTCAGCAGATAACTGAAACAATTCGCCCTGCCGTCGAACTGGGGGTTTCGGAAAAAAAGCCCGAGTCAATTCTTGATTTGCTTTTCAACTAGAGCCTATCAGGCTTAGTTTGAATCATTTGACTTGTTTTTCACGTCTGCTGGCAAGGCATGCTTTGCGCCGTGGTCTTTTATGACCATAAGCGAAGCATAACACAGTCCAGCGGGTGTGAAAAACAAGCCTTCGGTGGGCCAAATCAGTCCATCTGCGTTGTTGCGCAACTCGCCCGATACCAGTATCGCACTGCGTTCCGCGTCTAGCATATAAACGGATTTGGCTCCATCAAATGGTTCAAACTAAACCTGATAGACTCTAGCTCGCATAAATATCTTGAATGTTTGATAAACAATTATCGACTGTTTTAGATTCCTGCTTTTTGAGTTTAACTAGAGTGTGTCGCGTCCAACAGGGCTCATTTGAACCTGTTTTTCAGGTTTGCTGGCTAAGCGCGTCCTGTGCAGTGGTCTGGCAGACCACAAACAGGGCGTAACGATGTCCAGAGAACACTAAAAACAGGCCTTTGCCAATATCCGGGGTGGGCCAAAACAACTCATCCCCGCGTTGCAAATCTTGCCCGATGCGCCCCATCGCACTGCGATTTGCGCCTGGGCGAATGAACTGTTTTGACTCCATCAAATGAATCCTGTTGGACGCGACACGCTCTACCGGTGGGAAACAGCGATTTTGTCGAATGGATCATCGGTGATGTTACAAAGTGCAGTTAATCATGCTGGCATTGTACCTTTACTTGATGAGATGATTTTGGTTGATCCGGCAAAACACATAAAGCCGCACAAACTTTATACACTCTAGAATCCCTTTTTTAAACTACCCAGAATACCCCTTACCAAGGCCCGTCCTAAAGAATTCGCAATGGTGCGCACCAGCGATTTGGTTGCAGCTTCTGTCACTGTTTGTCGGCGACTGCGCGTTGATGTCCTTCTCGTGCGCGCGCGCTTCGTTGGTCTGTCATCACGGTCTGAGGTCTGGTAGCCAGATCTGTTTTGCCTCGTGCGGCCGTTTTCTTCGCGTTCCCTGTCTTCCTGAGCCTGCTTTTTTTCTTCTTCAATTTGTGCATTCGCAGCGCGTTTTTTCAGTAACTCAAATGCTGATTCCCGATCAACCGTCTTTTCATATTGTGCGCCAACCGGAGAATTGTTGATGACATCACGTCTTTCAGAGACCGTGATTGGACCAAGGCGTGAAGATGGCGGTCTGATCAGAGTTCTTTGCACAATTGAGGGAACGCCCTTTTTCATCAGTGTTGATACCAGAGCTTCACCAACTCCCAATTGAGTTATTACTTTTGAGGCCTTGAATTCCGGGTTGGGGCGAAAGGTATCTGCCGCAGTTTTTACCGCTTTTTGCTCACGCGGAGTATATGCACGCAACGCATGTTGAATTCTGTTTCCCAGTTGAGACAGAACAGAATCTGGAACATCCAGAGGGTTTTGAGTGACGAAATAGACACCGATACCTTTTGAGCGGATTAGTTTTACCACCTGTTCAATTTTCTCAATAAGGATTTTTGGTGCATCATTAAACAGCAAATGTGCCTCATCAAAAAAGAACACCATCTTGGGTTTGTCCGGGTTGCCAACTTCCGGTAGTTCTTCGAATAATTCAGACATCAGCCAAAGCAAAAATGTGGAATATAACCGTGGCGACATCATCAATTTGTCAGCTGCCAGAACACTGATAGCTCCACGACCGTCACGGGTGGTGCGCATCAGATCTGCAATCTGCAGACCGGGTTCGGCAAAAAAGTTCTCGGCACCCTGTTGTTCAAGCACCAGTAACTGGCGCTGAATTGCACCAATTGAGGGCTTGGAAACATATCCGTAAGTGTTGGAAATTTCACCCGCCCGCTTGCCAATGTTAGCAAGCAAGGCGCGAAGATCTTTCATATCCAGTAACAGCAAACCCTCATCATCGGCGATTTTAAACGCAATATTCAAGACGCCTTCCTGGGTATTATTCAGATCCAGCAGGCGTGATAAAAGCAAAGGTCCCATTTCAGAAAGCGTGGTACGCACCGGATGTCCCTGAATGCCAAACAAATCCCAGAATATGACAGGAAATTCCTGGAATTGATATTCATCAAATCCGATTGTCTCAGCCCGTTTGGTCAGGAAATCCCTGGTTTCTCCTGCTGCTGCCAATCCTGATAAATCACCTTTGACATCGGCGCAAAATACAGGAACACCCGCATTGGAAAACCCTTCGGCCAGGATTTGCAGTGTCACCGTTTTGCCGGTACCTGTAGCTCCGGTAATCAATCCATGGCGATTAGCCAGTTTCAGGTTCAGGTATTCACCTTTGTCGATGCTGTCATCGGGATGCCTGCTGGTTCCCAGGTAAATTTTGCCGTCCTCATACATTGCTTGCTCCTGATGGATGCCAAATTTCAATTGCATTCCCTATAACCTCACAGGTTAACAAATTCAAACACTGATAGCGTTTGAAAAGAACTTTACCTCGAAAAGGTCACGCTTTTCGAAGAAATTATTAACATATGGTCTCTGCTGTTTTTCACACTGGCACAGTTCTTGCTTGTAAACAGGAACAACAAAGAGGTGTATCACAAAGAGGTGTATCATAATGAGACTTGACCGACGTTTGTTTCTGGGCGGGACAATCAGCACTGCTGGTGCGGGATTGATAAATAGCTCAGTTTTGGCCAAAGATGAGTTGGTAACGGATGATTTGAGAGGGAGTTTTTCTGCCATCGAGGCCGGGTTGCAGCCAAATGCGACAGATGATCAAAGCAAGCTTTTTCAGTCAATTCTTGAGAAGGCTGCAGCCAGCAACAAGCCCGTATTTTTACCGCCTGGAAATTATCAAGTTTCAAATATTCATATGCCCCAAAAAACTGTTTTGATCGGTGTTCCGGGTGCTACTCGCGTAACCTATACCGGAGGTGGGCATTGCCTGATGGCTGAAAACAGTGAGCATGTGGAAATCACAGGCATCAGTTTTGATGGCAACAATCGCGAGATTGAAGAATATGCCGGGGGCCTGATCAAGATTTCAAATTGTCGTCATTTGGTCATCGAAAACTGCGACATCATCGGCTCTGCCGGGAATGGTATGTACGTTGGGCGTTCTTCCGGGCGCATCGAAAGAAATTCAATTAGCGGCATTACCGGATATTGCGCGATATTCGGCATTGAAAACAATTCAATGCAAATCAAATCCAACAAAATAAAAAACTGTGCTAATGGTGGAATTCTGATACATCGCTGGACAGATGGAGAAGACGGTACCATTGTCACTGACAATCATATTTCAAATATAGGCGCAGCAGAAGGCGGCACAGGTCAATGGGGCAATGGCATCAATGTGTTTCGGGCCAATTCTGTCCAGATATCCAACAATCAGATTACCGATTGTAAATTCTCAGCCATTCGCTCAAATGGCGGCAGCAATGTCCAGATATTGGGTAATTCCTGCCTGCGTTCGGGTGAAACCGCGATATATTCGGAATTTGAATTTGTCGGTGCAGTGATATCGAATAATCTCGTTGATACTTGCGCGCGCGGTATTTCAATTGTGAATTATATGCAGGGAGGTCGGCTTGCCGTGTGTTCAAACAATATCGTGCGCAATGTTACCAGTCCAATTTCATATGCCATTGAAGATGCTACCGGCAGTGGGATTTCAGTAGAAGCCGATTCTACTGTCACAGGAAATGTCATAGAAAACTCGCCTGATTTTGGCATCGCTTTAGGGTGGGGGCCTTATCTGCGCAATGTGATAGCAACGTCAAACATAATTCGTGGTTCCGATGTTGGAATTTATGTATCTGTTGTGGAAGGTTCAAAGTCGACGGTGATATCAAACAATATCATTTCGGATTTTAAGCGTGGGGCAATTATTGGCTATCGTTGGACCAATCCGACAACAAAAGAACTGGCTGGCCGTAAATCTACAGGTTTTGAGCATCTTAATGTCTCTGGTAATCAAATTTCCTGAACAAATAGCCAGTACTTTCTATCAGAAGCTGATCCAGATTCTATTTGAGGTAGCCGTTGATTTGATCTTTCAACATTAACCTTTCCTTGCGCATCTGTGTAATGTGGTCGTCTGATGTGGGTTCTACATCACTCTCCGCCCGGTGAATTGCACGATTGATGTTGTGATAATTATCAAATAATTTGGCGAAGTGTGCGTCATTTTGCTTCAACGTGCTTATCTCTGCAACATTTTCAGGGAATTCCTCGGTAAGTTCGTGTGGCGTGTGGGTCATTTCTTTTCCTGTTTATGATTGTTGGGAAAATTCGTTCAGTTTTTGCGGGTTTTTGGATGCAGTGATGACGACAGAATATGATCTGATTGACCAATAACGTGGCTGGCGTTCAAGATAATTTTTGGATCAGGCGCTATTACAACTGTTTCATCCTTGCCTGGATATTCAAGTTGTGACAGGAAATGGCGCATGCAATTTATTCGTGCACGTTTTTTGTCATTTGAACGGATAACGGTCCATGGAGCGTCAGCTGTATCCGTGTAGAAAAACATCGCCTCTTTAGCCTCTGTATAATCGTCCCACTTATCAATACTGGCACGATCAACGGGAGATAGTTTCCATTGCTTGAGCGGATCAGTCTCGCGCGCGACAAAGCGGCGTTTTTGTTCATCGCGCGTGACAGAAAACCAGTATTTGAACAGTCTTATTCCGCTACGAACCAGCATACGTTCAAAATCAGGCGTTTGGCGCATGAATTCAAGATATTCTGCCGGTTCACAAAAATCCATTACGCGTTCAACCCCCGCGCGGTTGTACCAGGATCGGTCATACAAGACCATTTCCCCAAATGTTGGAAGGTGTTTGACGTAACGCTGGAAGAACCACTGCCCGCGTTCTTCGGCCGAGGGTTTATTAAGAGCTACAACTCTGGCATTCCGCGGGTTTAAATGCTCGGTAAATCGTTTGATTGTACCTCCTTTGCCAGCCGCATCCCGGCCCTCAAACAATAAAATGAACTTCTGGTTGGTTTCCTGAATCCAATGCTGCGCCTTCAATAACTCAACCTGCAGCGCGGCTTTCTCATCCTCATAGACAGACCTTTTCAATTGTTCGGCATAAGGATACTCTCCCTGCTCAAACCCGATAATGTCAGCCGTTCTTTCGTTTGTATCGTCAACAGGTTGTACAGATGTCTTAACTGTCATATCTTGGTCCCTCAATTAATCACTGATTTTGTTGCCAGATATCGCACAAATTATCCTTGATGCAGATCAACTTGTTCCAGCAAGTTAATAATAATATGAATAGTCTTTTATACAGTATCCAGTCGGTCGGTGAAATAATTATTTGAGTAAACGATTATGCACCAAAGTGTGAGTTGATGTTTGCCTTGGTCGACTCAACCAAACGCAAATATCACCAATGCTGCGAATTTGTACCATCGCGTTGTATCAGGAATACTCAATGTCAGATGCTTTCACTTCAATATTTGATTCGCGCATCCTGCGGGTGTCAGATACAGACATCCATTTTGTTCACAACAGTACACATACCGCTGACGGTGCGCTGGAACCCGGTAACAGCGAAATATTACTGTTGCTTCACGGGTTCCCGGAATTTTACGGTGCTTGGGAACATGTTATGCCTTACTTGGCGGAAAAATATCTGGTGATCGTTCCAGATCAGCGAGGATATAATCTTAGTTCTGCCCCTCCTGATGTGGCTTCCTATCAAACTAAATATTTGGTTGGTGATATGATCGCTCTGATGGATCAACTGGTGCCAGGATCCAATTACCATCTGGTGGGTCACGACTGGGGTGCCTCGATCGCCTATGCCCTGGCTATTCGTCAATGCGAGCGCATAAAAACACTAAGTATTGTTAACGGTATCCACCCGATCCCGTTTCAACGGGCCTTATCCAGCAGTAAAGATCAGATTGCGGCAAGCCAGTATTTTCATACTTTATGTGCCGATGGGGCGGCAAAAAAAATGGCTGAAAATGGTTTTGCCAGGATGTTTTCTATGCTTGAAAAGTTTTCTTCCAGCCC
>JAAENI010000145.1 GCA_024224595.1 Hyphomicrobiales bacterium | reverse complement strand
GCTTCCGTGTAAACAAGAAACGGTCTAGCTGGCATCAGGTTAGATCATCTTTGAGGGTATTAACAGGGATCACTGGTACCAATTTGACTGGTGACGAGACGTGTATCTGATCCTGTCAATTCAGAAATTTGTATGAAAGTTCCAACTTTGCCCGCATAGTGATAGCCAATTCATTCTTGCAAACAATGGAAATAAAGATGATCTCCATTCGTTTTGCCAATCTGGATAAATCCATTCAGGGTTTAAAGTAAACCGCGCCCAGCCTGGTTTTCAGTAGAAGCTGTTTAGGACCCTGAAAACCCATTGCTAAGGAAAAACACATGAATGAGTTACCAGAAACGATGCCAAAAACGATGAAAGCCATGGTTCTCGAAGGTCATGGCGATATGGACAAACTGGTCTGGCATGAGGATTGGCCAGTGCCAGTGCCTCAGGGTGCAGAGGTGCTGATAAAAGTGTTGGCTTGTGGATTAAACAATACTGACGTCAATACCCGTTCTGGATGGTATTCGAAATCTGTCGTAGCAGCGACGACTGGCGCGGCCTATGACAAAGTTTCAGAAGACGATCCCGCATGGGGAGGTTCGCCGGTCAGTTTCCCCAGAATACAGGGGGCAGATGTTGCGGGGATAGTGGTTGCCTGTGGTTCAGATGCCAATTCCACATTGTTGGGCAAGCGCGTGATTGCAGATACCTGGTTGCGTGATTGGGACAGTCCCCTGAATAAAAATAATGTCGGTTATTTTGGTTCTGAGTGTGATGGCGGCTTTGCGGAATATACCACGGTTGATTATCGAAATGTTGCCGCAGTTGTAAGCGATTTATCCGATGCAGAATTAGCAACCTTTTCCTGTTCCTATTCCACGGCAGAAGGCATGCTAAACCGCGCGCAGGTCTCGTCAGACGATACTGTTTTGGTCACAGGTGCCTCGGGCGGTGTTGGTTCTGCATTGATTCAACTGGCCAAAAGGCGTGGAGCCAAGGTCGTTGCAATGGCTTCTGAGGCCAAGCATGATGGGGTAAGCAAGTTGTCACCCGATGCAATATTATCGCGAAATCCCGCAAACCTGAAAGCGGCATTGAAAGCTGCCATCGGTCGCGAGACTGTGAGTGTTGTTGCTGACATTGTCGGTGGGGATTATTTCTCAACTATAATTGATGTTTTAGCCCGTGGTGGACGCTACACGTGTTCAGGTGCAATCGCTGGTCCAATGGTGTCTCTTGATTTGCGTACGCTCTATCTGCGTGACCTGACCTTTACCGGTTCCACTGTCATTCCACCAAAGGTATTTACCGATCTGGTTAGCTATATAGAAAAAGGCGAAATTCGCCCGTTGGTGGCTGCAACCTATTCGCTCAAAAACCTTCATGCTGCCCAACAGGCATTCATCGACAAAAAACACACGGGCAACATCGTGGTGTTACCATGAAGATTACACGTATTTCAGTTTTTCATACAGACTTGCCGTTGGAATATTCTTTTTGACTATTGGTTGAAAATCATAACTTTTGACGCTGGATGCTACAGTCATAAAATTGAAACAGACATGGTATCACCGTGTGGGGTGAAGGTACGTCTAGAGCCTATCAGGTTTAGTTTGAATCATTTGATGGAGCCAAATCCGTTTATATGCTAGGCGCGGAACGCAGTGCGATACTGGTATCGGGCGAGTTGCGCAACAACACAGATGGACTGATTTGGCCTACCGAAGGCTTGTTTTTCACGCCCGCTGGACTGTGTTATGCTTCGCTTAGGGTCATAAAGACCACGGCGCAAAGCATGCCTTGCCAGCAGACGTGAAAAACAAGTCAAATACTCTCAAATAAAGCACCCATAAAAGCAAAACACCGAACAGTTTACTTTTAGCAAACTGTTCGGTGAATATGCCCAGAATACACTCTGGAAGAAACTAATTCCCGGTACGCAGTACCTGATCCAGGAAGTTCGCGGTTTTTGTTTGCCGCCCAATCCGTTTTAGACAGATATCGTAAACAGGCGGTTAGAATTGTATTACCGCAACCTTAATTTTGCATATTTTCATAGGAATTTTCTAATCCAGGCACAGTTTTCCAAAAAACGCTAAATGAACAGGCCGGAATAAATGAAAAACATTTGCAATAATATAAAGAAATCTTTATATTGTAATGCAACATGAATTCACGTTACGAATTGCCCTATATCAAACAAGGAAATAAACTGTGTCTAATCCTCTGTCCGTCCTGTTGGAAGAAAAAGGTGTATTGTTGGCTGACGGGGCAACCGGTACCACATTATTTGACATGGGATTAACTTCAGGCCAGTCTCCGGAATTTTGGAATGACACAGCACCGGAAAAAATCACCAAATTACATCAGGGATTTGTCGATGCCGGTTCGGATATAATTCTGACAAATTCATTTGGTGGCACCCGCCATCGTCTAAAACTTCACCATGCCCAGGACAGAACGTTTGAATTAAATCAAAAGGCGGCAATTATTGCCCGTGAAGTTGCGGATAAATCTGATCGAGATATCATTGTTGCCGGATCAGTGGGGCCAACTGGTGAATTGCTCGTACCATTGGGGGAACTTACCTATGAAGGAGCGGTTGAAGCATTTGTTGAACAAATGGAAGGCCTGAAATCCGGCGGTGTCGATGTGTTGTGGATTGAAACCATGTCTGCCCCTGATGAGATGAAAGCAGCGGCCCAGGCCGCCAATTCACTGGACATGCCTTATGTGATTACTGCTTCTTTCGATACAGCCGGACGCACCATGATGGGCATGACGCCAGCTCAGATGAATACCAGCGTCAACGTAGGCGGGTCCGCGCCTTTGGCTATCGGAGCTAATTGTGGTGTGGGTGCATCTGACCTTCTTGCCTCTGTCCTTGATATCAGCAAATCAGCACCGGAAGTGGTTGTTATAGCCAAGGCCAATTGCGGCATCCCGGTTATTCAGGGCGAAAATGTCGTCTATACTGGCACGCCGGAACTGATGTCAGACTATGCCTGCCTTGCCATTGATGCAGGTGCCAGGATCATTGGCGGCTGCTGTGGCACCTCTTGCGATCATCTGGCAGCCATGCGCAAAGCCATTGATACCCATGAAAAGATCGATCGCCCGAGTATCGATACAATTACAAATACCATAGGTCCTATGGTCAATAAATCAGCGTCAAGTGAAACAGCTTCCAAAAAACGCGGCAATCGACGTAACCGGGTCTGATAATAGGTCGATTTTCTTGAACTGTATCCAAATCGCAAAAATTTCATTTAGTGCGAGCAGCAACTTTGGTTGAACTGCTTGAGCGTTGCGACCAAAAAATTGAAATTTGATACACACAATCAATTGCGTTTTTTTCGGCTTTTGTTTTAAGTGCCTCGTTCATCGAGTTTAACATTGAAGGAACCTCTTTCTCAACGCTGGTCCAGAACAGCGGCACAAACATGCCACTGAAAAATTTTTTTGTGAATTAGCCGGGTACCGGTACGCGTTTCTTCAAGCTGCAAAGATTTTT
>JAAENI010000144.1 GCA_024224595.1 Hyphomicrobiales bacterium | reverse complement strand
CTATTATGTACTGGGGGGGCCATATTCTATCCAGATGAACGCCAATGTGCGCATGGATTTATTCTATGCGGACTGGACCCCCAAGAGAAAAGCCTGGTTTGATGTTGTCACAATTTTCTTTTTGATTTTTTATCTGGGCGTGATGCTTTACGGGGGGTGGGATTCGACCAGTTACTCACTAAAATATGGTGAACGCAGCCCAACCGCCTGGCGACCATATCTGTGGCCAATAAAATTCATCATGCTGGCTGGTTTTTTCCTGATGTTATTGCAAGCGGTATCTGAGTTATTCAAGGATATTGCCAGAATACGTGGGGATGAACTCTAGTGTCGCATGAACTCATTGCCATATTCATGTTCTCTTCCATGATGTTGATGCTGATGACCGGGCAACGGGTTTTTGGTGCCATCGGTGCTATTGCAGCGGTTTCTGCAATCGCGCTCTGGGGCACTGGGGGATCGGATATTCCGTTTACCTCGGCAATGAAGTTGATGACATGGTATCCGTTGCTGACGCTACCGATGTTTATCTTCATGGGCTATGTTTTATCAGAATCCAAAATAGCTGATGATCTTTATAAAATGTTCCATGTGTGGATGGGACCGATCAATGGCGGACTGGCTGTGGGCACCATTGGATTGATGGTGCTGGTGTCGGCGATGAACGGATTGTCAGTGGCCGGTATGGCAATCGGTGCAACAATTGCGCTGCCGGAATTGTTGCGGCGTGGCTATGACAAACGAATGGTAACAGGTGTCATTCAGGCAGGTTCATCTCTTGGCATTCTGGTTCCACCTTCAGTTGTCCTGGTGCTTTATGCTATGATTGCTCGTGCACCTGTTGGTCAATTATGGCTTGCTGGTGTGTTCCCGGGATTAATGATGGCGGCAATGTTTATCATTTATATTGTTATTCGATGTCGTATCCAGCCCGAATTGGGACCGGCATTGAAAGCGGATGAACGCAATGTCTCCAGGGCGGAAAAGTTTCGTCTGCTGGGTGCGGGAATTCTGCCGATTGTTATCTTTGCAGCGATGATGGTGCCTTTTGTCAAAGGGTGGACTTCGTTGGTTGAAAGCTCGGCTATTGGTGCTTTGGCTGCCTTTACCGCTGCGGTATTGAAAAAAAGAATGAACCGGCAGGTTTTCGAAGTATCAGTGCGCCAGACATTGGCTATTTCATGCATGTTCATGTGGATCATTGTCGCAGCACTGGGATTTGGAGCTGTTTTTGATGGCCTGGGGGCGGTGAAAGCTATTGATAATCTGTTCACCGAGCAAATGGGGTTAAGCCCCTGGACCATTCTTGTTTTGATGCAAATGTCATTTCTGGTGATGGGAACTTTTCTTGATGACACGGCGATGCTGGTGATAGTTGCGCCGCTTTACGTGCCGTTGGTCTACACACTGGGTTTTGATCTGGTCTGGTATGGCGTTTTATATACGATAACGACACAGATTGCCTATATGACACCGCCATTCGGTTACAATCTTTTTTTAATGCGCGCAATGGCACCACCGGAAATTTCCATTCAGGATATCTATCGTTCGGTTGGCCCGTTTGTGCTGGTGATGATCGCCGCATTGGCAATGATTATGGTTTTTCCTGAAATTGCGTTGTGGCTGCCAAATTATGTTTATGGAAAATAACAAGAACTCCGACAGGAGCGAAAACTTTGTGAAAAAAACTAACTATCTTTAGGAGGATAACATGAATTCCAGACGTAAATTTTTAACAACATCCGCCGCCGGTCTTGCCGGAGCTGCAACCTTGTCTGCCCCGGCAGTTCATGCGCAATCCAAAATCAAATGGCGTATGCAGACCTATGCCGGAGCATCTCTGGCTGAGCATGTCATCAAACCGGCAATCGACAGCTTCAACAAGATTGCCGGCGATGAAATGGAAATCGAATTGTTCTACGGTGACCAGCTTGTTCCGACCAGTGAGCTTTTTCGTGCGATGCAGAAAGGTACCATTGATGCGGTGCAGTCAGATGATGATTCAATGGCTTCACCAACTGAAGTAACCGTTTTTGGCGGTTATTTCCCGTTTGCCAGTCGCTATTCACTGGATGTACCTGTGCTGTTCAACCAGTATGGTCTGGCTGAGATTTGGGACGAGGAATACTCTAAAGTTGGCGTTAAACATTTGTCTGCTGGTGCCTGGGACCCATGCCATTTTGCCACCAAAGACCCAATTAACAGCCTGGCAGACCTCAAAGGCAAACGGGTCTTCACCTTTCCAACTGCGGGTCGTTTCCTGACACAGTTTGGGGTGGTTCCGGTTACATTACCATGGGAGGATATTGAGGTTGCTGTTCAAACTGGCGAACTCGATGGTATCGCTTGGTCAGGTATTACGGAAGATTATACCGTTGGCTGGGCTGATGTGACCAATTACTTCCTGACCAATAATATTTCTGGCGCATGGTCTGGTTCATTCTTTGCCAATATGGATCGCTATAACGAGTTGCCAGATCGTTTGAAAGAACTGCTGAAGCTTACGATGGATTCATCACATTATTATCGCCAGTGGTGGTATTGGGGTGGTGAAGCTGAGCTACGTGTGCGTGGTCCCAAGATGAAATTGACTTCAATTCCTGACGAAGAATGGGCTACGGTAGAATCCGCTGCTTTGAAATTCTGGGATGAAATTGCTGCGGAATCTGAGACCAAAGCCAAAGTCGTTAAGATCTTCAAGCATTACAATGAAACGATGCAAAAAGCTGGAAAACCTTATCGTTATAGCTGAGCGTGCTTGTTTTTATGAAACGAGTTTTCCTCGCACTTCAAGTGCGGGGAATTTGATTTAGATGCACTTTATTCGCATATATTTCACTACATAACACTGTATCAACACTGGATAATGAGGCGAATTATGCCTGGTAATTTGACTTTAGACGAACTGAAAAATCTGGTATCCGCCGGTGACATAGATACTGTGCTTGTGGCGCAGGTGGATATGCAGGGGCGTTTGATGGGTAAACGGCTGCAGGCTGAGTTTTTTCTAGAAAGTGCCGTCAATGAAACCCATTCCTGCAATTATCTGTTAGCAACCGATATGGAAATGGAAACAGTAGAGGGCTACAAATCCACCAGTTGGTCTGCCGGCTACGGCGATTACACAATGGTGCCTGATTTGACGACCTTGCGACGAGTGCCCTGGCTGGATGGCACAGCTATGGTGTTGTGCGATGTAATTGACCATGAAACTCATGCACCGGTGCCCCATGCTCCGCGTGCAATATTAAAAAAGGTCGTTACCCGCCTAGAGACACTGGGGTTGAATGCAACGATGGCGACTGAGCTAGAGTTCTTTTTGTTCAAGCAGAGTTTTGAAGAAGCGCAAGCGGGCGGTTACCGTGATATCGAACCCATCAGCGCTTATAACGAAGACTATCATATCTTTCAGACAACCAAGGAAGAAGATGTGATGCGGGCTATGCGCGTCGGACTTTACGGGGCCGGAATTCCTGTGGAGGGATCAAAAGGAGAAGCCGATAGCGGTCAGGAAGAAATAAACATCAAATATTCCGATGCGCTGGATTGTGCCGATAATCACGTCATCACCAAGAACGGTTGCAAGGAAATTGCCTGGGCAAAGGGAAGAGCGCTGACATTCCTTGCTAAATGGAATTATGACGCGGCGGGCAGTTCCAGTCATGTACATCAGTCACTGTGGACAAAGGATGGTGAATCTGTATTTTTTGACCCGGAAGGTGAGTATGGCATGTCACAGATGATGCGTCATTATCTGGCTGGTCTTTTGGCCCATGCCAGCGAGATTACCTACTTTCTCGCGCCTTATATCAATTCATATAAACGCTTTGCCAAAGGGACGTTTGCACCAACCAAGGCAATCTGGTCACTGGATAATCGTACTGCAGGTTATCGTCTGTGTGGTGCAAACAGCAAATCTGTTCGAATTGAATGCCGGGTAGGGGGTTCAGACCTTAATCCCTATCTTGCCCTGGCGGCCTTACTAAGTGCCGGGCTGGAGGGAATCGAGAATAAACTTGAACTCGAGCCTGAATTTACCGGTGATGCTTATGAAGCGGAAAAGGCGCGTGGCATTCCACAAACCCTGCGTGATGCAACAAAAGCTCTAAATTCTTCAAAAATGCTGCGTACAGCTTTTGGAGATGATGTCATTGACCATTATGTGCGGGCAGGGGAATGGGAGCAGGAAGAATATGACCGACGGGTGACGGATTGGGAAGTCGCTCGGGGTTTTGAACGTGCGTGATTTTAATTCCAGAAACAGGCACGAATGCAGCGGCATATCTAACAAGGACTGATTTGGTTTTATAAAAACGTGCAATATTTGAATTTATCAATCGCGTCCTGTGATCAATCCAAATGCTGAAAGCTGGATGGTCGCAGTTTACCGGGGACATAGTGCAATGACTAAACTGACATGTGTTTCACCTATCGATGGCAGCATTTTTGCTGAACGTGAATTGGATAGCCGAGCAACAATTGATCAGCAATTGACTGCTGCAGGCATTGCTCAAAAAGCCTGGGCTTCCCGGTCTGTCAATGAGCGGGCTGAGATTGTCAAGAAAGCAATTGCTGCGCTTGAAGCAATGAACGATGAAATCGTTGTTGAAATTGCCCAGATGATGGGCAGACCCGTGCGTTATGGTGGTGAAATTGGTGGCGTCAAAGAACGGGCATATCATATGTGTTCGATTGCAGAAGAGACACTAAAACCTATCGTGATTGAAGAGAGTGACCAGTTTCTGCGCTATATTGCCAAAGAACCGGTTGGAATTGTTCTGGTTGTTGCCCCGTGGAACTATCCATATCTGACTGCGGTCAATTCTATTGCACCTGCATTATGCGCTGGAAATGCCGTGGTGCTAAAACATGCAACTCAGACAATTCTGGCAGGAGAGCGATTTAAGCAGGCATTCGCACAGGCGGGATTACCTGAAGGTTTGTTTACCAATCTGTTCTTAAGCCATGACATGAGCTCACAACTGATTGCAGACAAAAGTTTTGGATTTATCAATTTTACCGGTTCTGTGGCAGGCGGTAAAGCGATTGAAACTGCGGCTGCAGGTACGTTTAGCAGTGTTGGGCTTGAATTGGGTGGTAAAGATCCGGGTTATGTGCGCGCTGATGCAGACATCGATGCGGCGGTCGATACATTGGTTGACGGGGCAATGTTTAATTCCGGCCAATGCTGTTGCGGTATCGAGCGAATTTATGTTCATGAAACCTTGTTTGATACCTTTGTTGAGAAAGCTGTAGCGATTGTCGAAGGTTACAGGCTGGGTGATCCTCTGGATGAAACCTCGACACTTGGGCCGATGGCTCACAAACGTTTTGCCGACGAAGTTCGGGCTCAAATCAGCGAAGCGGTAGAGCAGGGAGCAACACCTCTCATTGATCCGTCACTGTTTACCCGCGACAACGGTAAAGATGCCTATCTTGCACCGCAAATTCTGGTTGATGTAGACCATTCCATGCGGGTCATGATTGATGAGAGTTTTGGCCCTGTTGTTGGCATTATGAAAGTATCGGGCGATGAAGAAGCTGTCAAATTGATGAATGACAGTGAATTTGGCTTAACAGCTTCGATCTGGTCGAAAGATGCTGAGGCAGTTCAGTCCATCGGGCGTCGAATTGAAACCGGAACCATATTTATGAATCGCTGTGATTATCTTGATCCGGCTTTGTGCTGGACCGGGTGCAAATCAACTGGTCGCGGTGCATCACTTTCCGTCCTTGGGTTTGACAGCGTCACAAGACCAAAATCCTATCATTTGAAGAAATCCTGATCTTTTTAACAAGGCACAAGACTATGAACCTGAAAGAACCCCCAGTCGCTAATTGGAGCTATCCGACGGCCATCAGATTTGGTGTCGGGCGCATTAAGGAACTTCCGGAAGCATGCGCTAGCGCAGGCATGAAGAACCCGCTGTTAGTGACTGATCGTGGTCTGGCATCCCTGCCGGTGACCACATCAACACTGGATATTTTGAACTCTGCCGGTCTTGGGCGAGCTGTATTTAATGATGTTGACCCAAACCCCAATGAAGCCAATCTTAATGAGGGCGTGAGGGTTTATAAAGAAGGAGGCCATGATGGCGTTGTTGCTTTTGGTGGCGGATCGGGGCTTGATCTTGGCAAGCTGATCGCTCTGATGGCTGGTCAAAATATTTCTGTGTGGGATCTGGAAGATGTGGGTGACTGGTGGACACGGGCAAATGCTGAGGTTATTCCACCGGTAATCGCTGTGCCAACCACTGCAGGTACCGGTTCAGAAGTTGGTCGCGCTGGTGTTTTGACAAATATTGATACCCAGATGAAAAAAATTATTTTTCACCCCAATATTCTTCCGGCCGTGGTCATTTGTGATCCGGAATTGACCGTTGGCATGCCCAAGGTTATTACAGCCGGCACTGGAATGGATGCATTTGCCCATTGTCTGGAAGCCTACAGTTCTCCACATTACCACCCAATGTCCCAGGGTATCGCTTTGGAGGGGTTGCGACTGGTAAAGGAAAACCTGATCCGTGCTTATGAGGACGGCAATGATCTGATCGCACGCTCACAGATGATGAGTGCGGCTGCGATGGGTGCTACCGCTTTTCAAAAAGGCCTTGGCGCCATCCATTCTCTTTCTCATCCCATTGGTGCCATCTACCACAGCCATCACGGCACCACCAATGCGGTAGTCATGCAACCGGTGCTTAATTTCAATCGCCGCGCTATCGAAAACCGCATCAATCAGGCCGCCGCCTATTTGGGTATTAAGGGAGGATTCGACGGTTTTTTTTTCTTTTTTT
>JAAENI010000143.1 GCA_024224595.1 Hyphomicrobiales bacterium | reverse complement strand
TTGTTTTGCAATGACACAACTGAGGGATTTGCCCATCGCGAATAAAAATAGGGTGAGTTGGCATCAAGATCATGAGCAGAAAACCCAGCTGCTTCCTCACTGACATAGGTAGAGGACATAACGATATTTGGCGCCGAGGCCCCGGTTACCGGATCGGGTCCCTCACCCGCATGAATGGCCGTCGTACTTAATCCGTGCTTTTCATTCGAAAATTTCGACATTATTTTTTCCGGAATATATTATGACAGGATTGTTTCAACCCGAGATAATTCAAAATGAGCAGATTCAATATTCAACCTATTGCCTCCTGGTCAATGCAATATTCGATCCAGCCTACCACCATTTGTCAGCAATAAATCCGCCCGCAGCCTGTTCAATAACATGCGCAGCCTGAAACAGGTCTTCTTCAGCAAAAGGTTTACCGATCAACTGCAATCCCAACGGCAATCCACCTTTATCAAGACCGGCGGGCACTGAAATTCCCGGTAATCCTGCCATATTGACCGTTACCGTGAACACGTCGTTCAAGAACATTTTTACCGGATCAGCAGCCATTTCCTCATCCCCAATAGCAAAAGCCGCCGAAGGTGTGGAAGGTGTCAGGATCATGTCGATCCCGTCGTTAAAGACATTTTCGAAATCGCGTTTGATCAGGGTGCGCACTTTTTGTGCCCGCAGATAATAGGCGTCATAATAACCAGATGACAAAACATAGGTGCCAATCAAAATTCGGCGACGCACTTCATCACCAAATCCAGCCGCTCGCGTTTTCTCATAAGTGTCTGTGATATCATTGCCATCGACCCGCAAGCCATAACGCACACCATCATAACGCGCCAGGTTGGAAGAAGCCTCAGCCGGTGCTACAATATAGTAGGCTGGCAATGCATAGACAGTGTGCGGTAGAGAAATATCAACAATTTCGGCACCTGCATCCCGGTACCATTCAATTCCCTTTTGCCATAATGCTTCAATTTCTTCTGGCATTCCATCAATGCGATATTCTTTCGGAATACCAACTTTCATACCTTTGACTGATTTACCAATAGCACTTTCATAGTCCCCAACTGGCATATCGACACTGGTGGTGTCTTTGGCATCAACACCTGCCATTGATTTCAGCATAATCGCAGCATCACGCACATCACGTGCGATTGGTCCTGCCTGATCAAGTGAAGAAGCAAATGCAACAATACCCCAGCGCGAACAGCGGCCATAAGTTGGTTTGATGCCCACAGTCCCGGTAAATGCAGCAGGCTGGCGTATAGATCCACCTGTGTCCGTAGCTGTAGCACCAGCACATAAACGGGCCGCCACGGCAGTAGCCGAACCGCCCGAAGAACCGCCAGGCACTAAAGCCTGATTTGACCCTGCATTTCTCCACGGATTAATCACTGGGCCATAATAACTGGTCTCATTTGATGATCCCATAGCAAACTCATCCATGTTGAGTTTACCCAGCATGACTGCACCATCATCCCAAAGATTTTGCGTGACAGTTGATTCATAACGCGGTTTAAAACCATCAAGAATATGCGAACAGGCCTGAGTATGAACATCCCGGGTACCAAACAAATCCTTGATACCCAAAGGAATCCCTTCAAGCGTGCCACCTTCTCCTTTTGCCAGTTTCACATCAGAAGCTTTAGCCATCTCACGGGCCTGATCATCGTTGCGCACAACAAAAGCATTAAGTGTCTGGTTAGCTCTCTCAATAACCGACAGATAAGATTCTGTCAGTTCAACGGCACTGAACTCCTTTGCCTTAAGCCTTTTTGACGCCTGGGAAATAGTAAGGGAAGTGAGATCGGTCATGTAGATTATTCTCGGTTATACGGATGGTTTAAAAAAAGACGGCTCACAAGTCACGATACTTAAATGACCTGCCAAAATGAATAATGCTCCACCTGATTATTCAATAACTTTCGCCACCATGAAGAAATTATCTTCCACCTCAGGTGCATTAGCGACAACATCTTCGGCCCTGTCACCATCATCAACAACATCCTTGCGTTTTTTCATGGCTGTATCGACAACCGAAGTCATCGGCGCAACGCCGTCAATGTCGACTTCATTCAATTGATCGATAAAGCCCAGAATTGTATTGAGTTCTCCCTGCATGGTTGAAGCTTTCTCATCATCCAGCGCTATGCGAGCCAGTTTGGCAACGCGTTTGACGGTATCAATATCTACGGACATTATCTGTTCCTGAACATTTGTGAAGATTTGCCAATTCCTATAACGCTGCCTTCCCCTTTGTACAATGACATAATTGCCAGTCTTTCAGACAATTATCGCTGAATGTGAATTAGATATCGGAAGGATATCTTCCAAAAACTGGGACAAAATATAACGATATCCAAAAGTTTTCACCAAGCGTCACAATTAACATTCTGTTAACCACGTCCGTTAACCTTAACAAAAGGTTTACATTGCACAGGCCCCCATTTGTCTCCAGTATAATATCGAGCGAGGGTAAAATACGAATAAGGGTAAAATGCGAGTATTAATAATCTTATGGGCGTTTCCATTGATGTTTTTCTGGGTCTGGTATGGTCTTAGCTATTTTGACATAAATTTCGGTATAACATTTCTAAGCCGACATACCCACAATATGGTTTTTTCCCTATATGGTCAGATTCTGGGTATGCCAGCAAATGAAGTTCCATTTGCGCTGGCAAAAATTTTTGCATTTGATACATTGCTCGTTCTTGCACTCGCCGCCTGGCGTTGGCGCGAAAACTGGTACCCGCAAACAAAAAAATGGCTATTGGCTCAGCAATCGTCACCTAAATTGCAATCCTCCAGAAATCAATTCATCCAACAGCCCCTAATCGGTCCAGTGCGCCCTGCAGAATAAACCCTGCTGCCGCTGCATCAATTTTTTCAGCCCGTTTTTTACGCGACAAATCCGCAGCAATCATTGCGCGCTCGGCCGCAACCGTCGATAAACGTTCATCCCAAAAAACAATTGGCAAATCACAAGTTTTGCCAAAATTCCTTGCAAAGGCTCTCGTTGATTGCACCCGTGGCCCTTCTGATCCGTCCATATTCAAAGGCAACCCAAGCACAATCGCAAAGACATCTTGAGCTTTGCAAAACGCCAGTAGTTCAGCTGCGTCTTTTGCAAATTTGCTGCGTTTGATTGTGTGACTAGGCGAGGCAATATTCAGCAGGCTATCTGATAACGCTATGCCAATAGTCTTCGAACCAAGGTCAAGACCTGCTAAACGCTGACCCCGCTGATGTAGCAGTTTCAATTCCTCAATATCCAGATTGCTGATCCCTAATTGACTTTTGTTGATCGATGATTTTGACTGATAATCACATACAATAGTAATCGGCAATCTTTTTATTTGCCTGCCTTCAAACCATTATCGGTTCGTCATCCATACATTTCGAGGAAATAACATGAAAATTACCTGGTTCGGTCACTCTTCATTCAGCGTTGAATTCGCCAGTACAAAAATACTGATCGATCCATTCCTGAAAGGAAATCCGTCTTTTGACGAATCCGGTTTTGAGGCGGCAATTGCCGACACCACCCATATAGTTCTGACCCATGGCCATGGTGATCACGTTGGCGATACCGTAGAAATCGCTCAAAGGCCTGATATTCCGGTGATCGCCAATTTCGATTTATGCATGTGGCTCAATGCCAAAGGCGTCAAGAAAATTGATCCAACCAATACCGGTGGCATGGTCGCCCATCCAGGATTCACAGTCACTTTCGTTCAGGCGATTCATTCTTCCGCTCATCTCGATGAAGATGGCACTTCCCATGCACTGGGCAATTCCTGTGGTGTGGTCCTGCATATTGATGGGGAAAAAACCATCTACCATATGGGGGACACAGATATCTTCGGCGACATGGCCCTGATCCAAGAACTGCATCAGCCCCAGATTGGCATTGTGCCGATTGGTGATCGTTTTACCATGGGCGGCAAAGTTGCCGCGCTCGCCTGCCAGCGTTATTTCAAATTTGAAACCATCATCCCCTGCCACTATGCATCATTTGGTATTGTTGATCAGAATGCTGACAAATTCGTTGCCGGATTAGGTGGGGATGGTGACAAAGCATTAGTCATGACATCCGGTCAAACAATAGATGTTTAGACCATGTATTCATTCCACGGTTGTTTGCAATGGCCACAATGAGATGTCCTTTAGTGTGTCTGCGGATACCAGGTATCCAAAATGTTGCGCACGTCATAGCGATTGTCCAGCATGCCATAGGTCGAGCGCCACAAGCCGCCCAATCTGGATTCTATGAAGGCATCGGTCAGTTCACCCAATTGCAAACGTTTCAATTCAGCAGCAGCCGCAGTCAACGCCAGTTGTTCAGTCAATATTCGCGCTGATCCCGGATCAGCGCTGGCCATACCGGCAGCAGTTCGAATGACCTCGACAGTTTTGTTAGACCCTTCGCCAAGGTCCCGCTCCAGCATTGATAGAACAGTCGGTAATATTTCTCCACCCTTGTCTATGGCACGCATCAGATCGAGGCTCATAATATTGCCTGAGCCCTCCCAAATGGCATTTAGTGGAGATTCACGATAGTGGCGAGCAAGATTTCCCTCTTCCACATAACCGTTACCACCGATGCATTCCATCGCTTCATAAACAAGGCCCGGCGTAACTTTGCAAACCCAGTACTTGATCACAGGTGTCATTATTCTGGCATACGCAGCCTCCTGAGTGTCGGTAGAGGCCAGGTCAAAAGCTCTGGCCAGGCGCATGGAGAGCGCCGTTGCGGCTGCCACGTCAAGCGCCATATCAGCCAACACACGCGTCATCAGTGGTTGGTCAATTAGCTTTTCACCAAATGCCTTGCGATGACGACAATGATGAATTGCTTCTGACAGCGATGCAAACATCAACCCTGCTGATGCCAATGCGCAGTCGAGGCGGGTCAACGTGACCATCTCTAAAATGGTTGATATTCCTCTTCCTTCTTCGCCAATCAGCTGGCCAAAAATGCCATCAAATTCGACCTCACATGAAGCATTTGATTTGTTGCCCAGTTTATCTTTGAGTCGTTGGAGGTGCAGACCATTTTTATCACCACCGGGTAGTATTCTTGGCACCAGAAAACAACTAGGTTGCTGATTAACCGTCCCCGGTGTTTTCGCCAGCATCAAAAATGCATCGCACATCGGTGCAGACAAAAACCATTTATGGCCGGTGAGCTGCCAAATCCCCTCTCCCGCATCACGTGCGGTACTGGTATTTGCCCTTACATCACTTCCGCCCTGCTTTTCACTCATGCCCATGCCGATGGTTAGCCCGGTTTTTTGTATCGGTGGGCGATTGGACGAATCATATTTTCGGGTGAGGATACGCGGTAGCCATTCTTTGGCGACCACAGGAGAACGCATAATTGCCGCCGCTGACGCATTGGTCATGGTAATAGGGCACAAATGCCCGCCTTCCACACCGGCGCTGATATAAAATCTAGCCGCTCTGGCGGTATTTCTAAAGCCGCTTTCGGCAGGATTTTCATCCCAGATCGAGTTGTGCAATCCGGCACCCACAGCACGGCGCATCAATGCATGATAAGCTGGGTGGAATTCCACCTGATCAATTCTTTGTCCAAATCTGTCATGGGTTCGCAAAACAGGCAGAACGGTGTTCGCCAGACGTCCAAGCTCCAGAGTTTCGCGCTGACCAGCCCACGCGCCATGTTTATTCAGATCCTCAACAATGGTCTGATTTAGCCCGCCACAAATTTTCATCATCAGCGGATTGTTCTTCCATGCATTAAATCCACCATAAAGTGGTGGCTGATTTTCGACATGGTGAGTGGCATAACCGCTATTGGTGATTTCTGTATTTGTCATGCTTCAATTATGTTCCTGGTTAGATTCAGTTGCCGAGTACACAATGCGGTTTGAATACGGTCAGTTTTCCACGGCAATTTTCATAACAACACTTGTACTGATCATTTCCCCAAAGTATATGTCCAATTTTGATGACCAAAGAAAATTTTCACAAAATCGACGCATTTCCCCATACTCATTTATTGGGTATCAGTGATTTGTCTTCTCATGAAATCAACTATCTTCTCGATAAATCCGAGCAGGCAATTGAAGTCAGTCGCAAGGTTGAAAAGAAAAAACCCGTATTACGCGGGCGCACCCATATCAACCTCTTTTTTGAAGCCTCAACACGAACACAATCCTCATTTGAGATTGCCGGCAAGCGATTAGGCTCTGATGTCATGAATATGTCTGTCGGTTTCTCTTCCGTCAATAAGGGAGAAACTCTGATTGACACAGCCATGACGCTGAACGCCATGCGCCCGGATTTACTGGTTGTTCGCCACCACTCCGCTGGTGCGGTCGAGTTGTTGGCGCAAAAAGTCGATTGTGCTGTGATCAATGCAGGTGACGGCGCCCATGAACATCCAACTCAGGCGCTTCTGGATGCTCTCACCATTCGCCGCACAAAGGGCAGACTTTCCAGACTGATAGTCGCCATATGTGGCGATGTTTTGCATTCACGTGTTGCCCGCTCAAATATCCTGTTGCTGAACACAATGGGTGCAAGGGTGCGCGTCGTTGCCCCCTCGACACTTTTGCCAGTTGGCATTGAAAATCTGGGGGTAGAAATATTTCATTCGATGAAAGAAGGACTGGAGGATGCTGACGTTGTGATGATGTTGCGATTGCAACGCGAACGTATGAGCGGCACATTGGTGCCATCGGTTCGTGAATACGCACATTTTTTCGGTCTTGACGGCGAAAAACTTAAACTGGCAGGGCCCGATGTTATGGTCATGCACCCCGGCCCGATGAACCGTGGCGTAGAGATATCTTCTTCGGTTGCTGACGGTGCCAACAGTTTCATTCAGGAACAGGTTGAAATGGGGGTAGCTGTACGCATGGCAATTATCGAGGAGTTGGTAAAACCTTTAAAGGGTGACACCAATGTCTAAGCTCACGGTAGTTATTCAAAACGGCCATCTTGTGGATCCGTCTCAGGGGATAGATCAGCCAACAGATATCCTCATTGAAAATGGCAAAATCTGCGGTCTCGCACCAAAAGGCCAACAAGCCGGCACACCGCAGGGAGCCACTATTATTGATGCGTCCGGCTTGCATATCCTGCCCGGATTAATCGATGCGCGCGTCTATGTTGGTGAACCCGGAGATGAATATCGAGAAACCATATCGTCTGCCAGTATTGCTGCTGCCGCTGGAGGCATCACCTCTTTTATCATGATGCCGCAAACCAACCCGGTGATCGACGACGTATCTCTGGTTGATTTTGTTTGTCGCGCAGCGCGCGACACTGCAATTGTCAACGTTTATCCTTCCGCCTCCATTACCAGAGGTTTT
>JAAENI010000142.1 GCA_024224595.1 Hyphomicrobiales bacterium | reverse complement strand
TGTAACTCTTTGACGGTCTCTTTCGGTTCACGGAACATATATTTATCTCCTTGATCGTTTATTGAATAAGCGCAAGAGTATAGTTCAAGTGTTATAAAAAAACACCCATAATCGCTTTAGTTATGGTTCAGCAAATCGACCAAGGACTTGGGCGAATGGATTAACTCTTCCCACATGTTCTTTGCATGCCACAATTGGCATAAAAGACCACTGCTAACTGGTGATATCAACAAGCAAATGAATCATAAGAACTTTCTCAGATTCTTGACAGCAACTTGAGACCTGACATAATTAATGATGGCAGTTAGTGCCGAGATTGCCTCTCTTTGCTCCTACTATGGCTTCTTAAGCAAATAATAGTTTTTCCGATGAAACAAATGCTGCGACTACTACCCTGGAACATAACTTTGACAAACTCTACCGACAAAGAAATAGACAAAATAAACTCCGGGCAGAAGATCAACCTGAGAAACTCAATTGCGACCAAACTGCTCAGAATAGTATTCTGTTTTTATCTAGTAATAGCCATCAGCGTAACGTTGAGCCATATGGCTTTGGAATACAGTTACCAGAAAGACAGCATCCGGCGCAATCTGGAAGATATCCAAAGAACATTTGAGCATGGACTGGCACTGAATATCTGGAAATTTGATCATGATTCACTTCGATCTACAGTTGAAGGGATGTTGAAAATACCCGAGATTGTTGGCGTGAAAATACAGGATGAAAATGGCATAAACATTGCCATCGGCGGCATTATTGAGCAAGAAAACGTTGTTGGCGAAGTCGATCTACACATCAATCTATTTGGCCTAAAACAGGACGAATCAAAGTTCAAACAAAACACATTGTCCAACTTCGACACCTTTGAACACCAATTCCCGCTTAATTTCCCCCATGAAACAAGGACGATCCAACTAGGGGCAGTGTCGACCTATTCAAACACCGCTGTGGTTTTCAACCGGGTAAAACTTGGTTTTCTGCTATTGATTATTAACGCCGTTCTGAAAACAGTAGCACTTTGGGTGATATTTTTGTGGTTTTCCAAGCGGTTATTGCGCAAACCGCTTACGCTGCTGACAGAAGCAACCACCAAGGTAAACCTGGAAAATCTAGATTCATTCCACATTGACATTGGGGCAACTGGACACAACGAACTCACGGTTCTGGAAAAATCGTTCAATTCGATGATCAATAATCTCCATCGGGCCATGATTGAACGGAAATGCGTTGAAGAGGCAATGAGTATCTTCAGGAGTGCGGTTGATGCCTCTACTGATGCCATCGGCATGTCGGATCCTAATGGTCAGCATTATTATCAGAATACGGCCTTTGACCAGCTGTTCGGAAGTATCGGCAATGACCCTCCTGCAACATTATATGTTGATCAATCAATTGGTCGTGAAGTATTTCAAACAATCATGGCCGGAAAACAATGGACCGGTGAAGTTAAGATGTATGCGGCAAATAGAGAAATTCTGGACATCCTGTTGCGCGCCTACCCAATTCATGATGCCGATGGTCAACTGCTCAATCTCATCGGTGTCCATACCGATATCAGCAAAACCAAACGAGCAGAGCAGGAGTTACACAGCCTGCGAAATTACCTCTCTAACATCATCGACTCTATGCCATCGATCCTAATCGGGGTAGATCCTGATGGCACCATAACCCAATGGAACAACGAGGCACAGCGTGTTACTGGTATGGCAGTAAGTAGTGCCGTTGGGCACTCACTGGAAGATGTAATCCCGCACCTGTCGGCTGAGATGGCAAGGGTACGGCAAGCCATAGAGACACACGAAAAACAAATCAGTCGCAAACGCCCCTACCAACACAATGGGGAAATTCGCTTTGAGGATATAATTATATATCCCCTGAATACTGCTGATGCCAAAGGAGCAGTTATCCGCGTAGATGATGTCACTGAACGGGTGCGAGTTGAAGAAATGATGATTCAAAGCGAAAAGATGCTCTCAGTCGGCGGGCTGGCGGCCGGAATGGCCCATGAAATAAACAACCCATTGGCCGGGATGATGCAAATCGCCGAAGTGCTGTCAAACCGACTCACTGGCGATTTGCCCGCTAACAAACTAGCCGCCGAAAACGCCGGAACAACTATGGATTCAATCCGCGCCTACATGGAAATGCGCGACCTGACAAAGATGCTCGAAAATATCCATGATTCTGGCGTAAGAGCAGCAAAAATCGTTTCAAACATGCTGAACTTTGCACGCAAGGACAGTGATAACAGATCGGGTCATAACCTGGCTGAGCTTCTCGACCGATGTATTGAGCTGGCTGGTAGCGATTACGACCTGAAAAAGAAATATGATTTCAGGCAAATCAAGATCATTCGGGAATATGAAGATATGCTCCCACTGGTCCCTTGCGAAGCCGGCACTATTCAGCAGGTAATATTAAATATTTTGCGCAACGGTGCCGAGGCGATGCAGGATGAAATGGAGCATGTGGATA
>JAAENI010000141.1 GCA_024224595.1 Hyphomicrobiales bacterium | reverse complement strand
GATACGACGGTTTTGAGCAAAATTTTGTCAATATCGTAATTTAGTTTCAATAATTTAATACGTTTTATTGATGTTTTGCTTTAAAGCAATAACATTGCCTGATTGTATGCGTTGTGCAATTGCATCGCGGTGTATTGTATTTCGGGCTGGATAAGCAATTATCGTACAATTGGCTCAAAATATCCTTGAGTCCCGTCAGGGTCCGAATACCCTGGCAAAGATCGTATTGACATGTTTGGTATGATAGGCAAGATCAAATTTATCGTGAATTTCTGCTTTGCTAAGGGCACTCGTCACTTCCTCATCTTTCAGTAGTTCTTCGAGAAAATCCTTGCCTTGTTCCCATACCTTCATCGCATTGCGTTGCACGAGGCGATAGGAATCCTCGCGTGAAACACCCGCCTGGGTTAGCGCCAGTAACACGCGCTGAGAATGGATAAGACCACGAAACTTGTTCATATTAGCGGTCATATTTTCTGGATAGACCAGCAATTTTTCTATGACGCTGGTAAGCCTCACCAGGGCAAAATCCAGGGTAATGGTGGCATCGGGCCCAATCATGCGCTCAACCGAAGAATGAGAAATGTCACGCTCGTGCCAGAGAGAGACATTTTCCATGGCAGGCAGGGCATAGGATCGAACCATGCGGGCCAGCCCTGTGAGGTTTTCGGTTAGCACTGGATTTCTCTTGTGTGGCATGGCTGATGAGCCTTTTTGACCAGGTGAAAAATATTCTTCGACTTCCAACACTTCAGTTCGCTGCAAATGTCGTATTTCTGTGGCCAAACGTTCAACACTGGAAGCAATGACACCAAGAGTAGCAAAAAACATGGCATGGCGATCTCGAGGGATCACCTGAGTGGAGACGGTTTCCGGTGCCAGTCCCATCTTGGCAGCTACATGTTGTTCAACCGTGGGGTCGATATTGGCAAATGTTCCAACGGCTCCTGAAATAGCACAGGTGGCGATCTCTTCCCTTGCTGCAATCAATCGCTGACGGCAACGCGCAAACTCTGCATAGGCCTGCGCCAGTTTAACACCAAAAGTAGTAGGTTCGGCATGAATCGCATGAGAGCGTCCGATGGTTATCGTAAGCTTGTGTTCATGTGCTCGTTTTTTCAGAGCCGTGAGTAAAGTGTCGAGATCATCGAGCAACAAATCACTGGCTTTTACCAGTTGGACATTGAAGCAGGTGTCGAGAATATCTGATGAGGTCATGCCCTGATGAATAAAACGCGCATCCGGTCCGACTATTTCGGCAAGATGGGTTAAAAATGCAATGACATCATGTTTGGTTTCACGTTCAATTTCATCAATACGATTGATATCAAACACGGCATTGCCGCCCTTGTCCCAAATTGTCTTTGCTGCTGCAGCCGGGATGACACCCAGTTCTGCCAATGCATCGCAGGCATGGGCTTCTATTTCGAACCAGATACGAAATTTTGATTCAGGTGACCATATATCGACCATTTCGGCGCGGGAATAGCGCGGGATCATTTGCTCATCCTTGGTAATTGGAATTTGATGATGCCGCGTCTAACACCACTAGTGAAAAATCTCAATATCAAGAACTTGAATAACAGGAGTTACGAACACATTGAGTATTTTTTACAAATCCTGGTAGGCGGGAAATAGTGAGTTTTTGTCAGAAGTTGCCTCAAATACGCCTCTGGCAACAGCCCGGCTCATGGTTGATGCAGCATGCGCTCCCAGATCAATCCAGTCATTGATCTCCGGTTTGATGCCACTTGAGCCCGAGGCCACCGAGAATATAATATCGCCGTCCAATGGCGTGTGAGAAGGCCAGATTGCCCGCGCAAACCCATCATGGGCGGCAATAGCCAGCCGCTTGGCCTGAGATTTGGTTAAAACTGCATCGGTTGCAATAATGGCAATTGTCGTATTTTTGTTCGATCGTATTTCATCGCGGAATTTGATGTTCAGACACGCAGTTTGATCGGGCAGGGAAGAAGGTAGGCCTTTTCCACCAAATTCATCATCCAATTCAAAGGGCGTCGCCCAAAAGTTTTTTGAACTGCCCATCAAAACACTGCCCAGTGCATTTACTGCTACCAGAGCACCCAGCATTATGCCGTTTTCCAGGATCAGTGACGCAGAGCCCAATCCACCCAGCAATCCTGCTGTCAAAGCACCTTTACCTGCGCCAACACTGCCAAGTGAAAACATTTTGTCCGATTTTTCTGCAGCCTCATATCCCAATTCGCGATAGGGAGAGTATTGTCCCCATTCTTTATTTCCACCGTTAATCAGATCGAACAATATTGCTCCGGGCACGAGGGGAATAGTTTGTCCGGCAAGTGAAAATCCACGATCATGTTGACGTAACCAGGCTTGCACCCCAGCCCCAGCGTCGAGACCAAAGGCTGAACCGCCTGATAAAAATAGTCCGTCAATTTGCTCGACTGTATTTTCGGGTGAGAGCAATTCGGTGTCCCGGGTTCCAGGCCCGCCACCCATGACGTGGGCAGATGCCGTCATTGGATGATCCATTATCATGGCGGTAACGCCGGAATTGAGTGTATCATCGTGGGCATTGCCAACATTCAGGCCGTGAATATCGGTTATCAGGTTGTTTGGGCCAGGTCCTGGAAAAGTATCCATTAATACTGTGATTAGCTCTAGTTGTCGGTTTTAATTCTGGTAAAGCTTTTGCCATTCCAGCGGTATAAAAAATATTGTCTGGTAATATTCCTGCCGTTCTTGTCGAACTCAACCGGTCCCAGGATGGTATTAAACAATTTACCGGAAAACGATTTTTCTTCAGAATCCAGGTAATCAAGTACCACCTGAATGGCTGCATAACCCAATAACAGATAAGGTTCTGGTTCCAGATTGGCAGCTTCAATTGTTTTTTTCAGGAATTGTAAGGCCGGGACATCTTCTGGTGGGGCAGGCATGATCGCAAGCAGTCCAATGGGAACGCCTTTGTTGTCGTCGATATAGGGTAATAACGATATGCCTTCACCGGTGGCAATTTCCAGCCCGGAGCCAAATTCGATCATATTGCGGCCAATAAGTGCAACATCATCATCACCTGCTGCCAGATATATTGCTTCCACACCTGATTTGCCAAGTCGGCGGATGAGGCCCGCTTGTGTCGACTGGGAGGGTCTGAAATTATCTACAAATTGCGGTTTAACACCCGCCTCTTCCATCAGAGCGCGGAATTCGTCTGCCTGTGTGCGGCCGAACACGGTGCCGTCATCAACAATAGCATAGGGAACAGATTTCCAGCGTTTGACCAGGATTTCAAAGGCTGACTGACTTGCATCGGCATCCCTGGGTGCTATTTGCCAGATATCCCATGAAAATCTTTTCCGATCCTTCATGATCCGGTTGCTGCGTGCGCCCGCCACCAATATCGGTATTGAACTATCCAGCAACATTGATGCGGCGGTGAAAACCGGTTCATTGCACAGAAAGCCGGTTACCAAAACTGCACCGGCGTTTTTGATATCGTCTATCGCCAGTTCAGCCAGTTTTTCATCGCACCCGTCATCTGATATTAATAACTCGATATTGTTGGCGTGGGGCAAAAGACGCATAGCCAGCCTGGCGCCGGCGACAAATTGTTTTCCCAAAGTGGCAGAGTTACCACTTAAAGGCAGTGATATCCCGATCTTTACAGGCTCAGCCGTTGCTGATGGTCGAATTGTAAATACAGCAATGCAAGTCAGTATCACCAGAATCAAATTAGATTTTCCAATAATTGTTTTCAATGTGAAATGGTTCCGGATTAGACGCCGTTTAAACACAAGATAAACCAGTTTTAGCGTTTCCACACAATCGATAATTTGTCATTATGTGACTGACCGGAATTAATTGCATTCCGTCTTTATCACCATCAATTACCAAATGTCCGGGTGTTGGGTGGTTGGCTCATTTTACCTACCGGTCTAAATTGACACTTTTATGTCGCTGCTGGAAAAACCGCGAACTATTCTCATAATAAAGTTTGCCGCGCAGACACAGACACGGTTTCGATGTTCGAATTGTTGTCATGAACTGACAGAAGAACAATCTTGGTGAAATTCAGGTCGCATTTACTCGACGTTTATTTGCTTCAACACTTCTGTATTGAACCTGATTCTTTCTTGTTGGGGTCAAGATTGGGCGCTGTGTGGCTTGATGTGGAGGTATCAATATTATGGGAACTAAGATGAAACTGGAAAAATTGGAAATTGCACGCCAGCATGCGATCAAGCAGACCGCTAACGGTATACCTGCGCGGCCACAAAACCAGTTTTTTGGTGTAGGTCCGATCACCGATATGACTGTCGATGAAGTTGATGCGCGAACCTTGCGTCGGGATTTCGAACTTTGGCTGGAGGAAAACTACCCAAAACAGGATGATGAGGGAACAATTATCGGCAATTTCACCGCTGCGGAACTAGCTCGCGGCATGCATCGCGGGTATCCCGCAGATAAGGTATTGCTGGATATGATGAACGAAATTCATCGATATTTTGAATTTCCTGAAAATGCCAAAATCGCTGTTGGTCTTGGCGGCGGCCATAGTGGATTTACGGTTGCCGCATTGCATCTTGTCTCAGCAAACAAGCATAATCAGCGCATCTTTGTCGATACGCCCAAGCCTGAATCCGAAATTGCAAAAAAATCAGGATTTTTTCGTCAATCCTGGGGTGCGCAGCTGACAGAAATGTTGAAATATTCCAAAAACGGTGTAGTTGACCGCCTCCATTTTGCCGATGATGAAGGAAATATTCCATCAGCGATTACATTGAAAGATATGGGAATCAAGCTGTTTTTTGGTGTTGGCCATGAAACGACCGGCGCCACAACCTACACCCAGGAAGAAATAGAAAACCTGCTTTCCTGGATAGACATGAATCCGGCAGAACACCATGCGGTGATTGATGCCACATCAATGTTGGGGGCGATGCCCTGGGACATTGCGATCGTTGAGCAAGTGATGCGTAAATGTTGTATGTTCACGCCGTTCCAGAAGGCTGTAGGGGGCGTTTCGGGTTATTTTATTTTTGCTATGACCGATACTGCCAATGATCTGATTAATGACAATATGAAAGATCCTTCCTGGGCAATCCCCAGACAGCTCAAGATTGCTGTGCCGGCTGATCCAAAAATGCCGTTCACCAGTGAAATCACGACGCATTTGGGACCGATATATGATGCGGCCCAAAAAGCGATGGTCGGTGGAATAATTAATACATTCAGTACCCTGGCATTCGCTGAGACGACCTTTGCCATCTTGCATAATGAAAAAAATATAGGCAATATCAATACCTTGAATAGCCGCGCAATAGCCAACCGGCAGTTGGTGTCAGACTGGGTTGATGCTAATCCTTTATTCGACTTGGGTGTCAAGAACCCAAAGGCGCGCGGTGCGGCTGTCACGTTACTCAAAGTCGTTGATGAGGATATTGCTGATCTCGATACCCATGTGCAAATTATCGCTGAGAGCAAGAAAATGCTCGGTTATGAGGGCCTGACATTCCCGGGCGGGATGCATGAAAAAGGCCTTGATGTTGCGCGTTATGTCAATGCTTTTCCGGGAACGGATGGTGATTACCGTGCCTGGATTGGCGGCATACGCCCCGGCACAGATATAACCGCTCTACTGGAAAATATTGAATATTGTTATCACAGGGCAAAAAAGCTGGTGATTGAACAGGAAATGGAGTTACAGGGCAAAACTTTCGACGCTTCGTTGAGTGTTGCGACAGGAGAAGAACGCCAGGATGACGAGGATCGTGCCTATAAAATTCTGATTGCTGATCTGGTGGGGATGAAACCCGATGAAGGTGGTAAACCTGATTATAGCGAAGTTAAATCCCATATTGAGTCAAAAGGGGGTGTCTTTCATTCAGGTTCTCAAAGAGATGCCACGAGTCTTGAAGAAGGTAAGATACATTTTTTCTATGAACCCGCATTGAGCAAGCATGATGAACTTCTGTCTGCCAGCGATGAAGGTCAGTATGATGGTGTCATTGCTGCTGCTACATTTTTACCTGCCGGATCGAAATTTGAATTTGGCGGCGTTCGTATGGGTGCAGGGACAGGCAATATGGGCTCTGACAGTTGGGGAGGGGGCAATGGCCAAGGTGGTAGTGCTCCGCTGATGAATACGCCCAGCTTCAATTCGCGTGCAACTGCTCAAATGGCGATTAAAGCGCTTCTAAAGGTATTGCCTGATCTCAGCGTCGATGAAATGCACCAAAGGGTGTGTGAGGGAAATTTTGATACGGGCAAAAACCTGGTTGAATATCCAACCACCTAGATTGAATGTAAAACCATAGCCATTATCGGTTACGGCAACATCGGTCGAGAAGTTGCCAAATTGGCTAAAGCACTGGGCATGAAGGTTGTCATATTTGCTCGTCCTCATCACAAGGACTGGATAATTTCAGAAGGTTTCCATTACGCCGCCTCAGTTAAGGAAGCAGCAGCTGATGCAGATGTCATCAGCCCTCATGTTGGATTAGGTCCACAAGATAAAGAAAAAGGCGGCTTTGCCAATGAAGGTCTAATCAATGAAGAAATTCTTTCAGTTATGAATCCGGGCGCCGTTGTTGTGAATTATGACAGGGGTGAACTGGTTTGCGTTCAATCTCTGGATCGCGCATTGACCAGTGGTCATGTCAGCCACGCTGCAATTGATGCGGATTTATTTAAGAATGCCGCAACCGGAGAATTATCCGGACCGATGGTTCCATATCTGGAACTGCATCCAAAACATAAAGGCAAACTGGAATTGCTGCCCCATGCGGCGGCTGATACCGAACATGTATCGCGCGTTGAAGCTGCAAAACAGGCAGTTGACCAGATTTATGACGTTGTTCAATACAGGAAAGTGGTCAATCTCAAAGGAGATCTGCCACATGGCTATCATGACGGTCAATCCAGAACGGTCAATGGCGTGGGTTCAGTAACACCCAGTGATATTTTAGCTTTGTCTGGCGACAATCTCAAAGAAATCAGAAAACTGACTGGAGACCTGTCGATTTTCTGGGGTGCGCTTGAAGCAACTAAAGATGAAGACCGGCGGGCGGAACTGATTGCCAGATATGCGGCGAAAGCCACAAAAACTGCCAATGTGCTAAATTCAATATTTGCCAATAAGGGACTTCATGGACCTTATTATGATTGAGTGACGATGTTCCGGTGATTGGGAAGATTTGTCGATCACTTAGTCCTTGTACTGCTGCTCTATTAAATCCTATATGTATGGTGATTGGATTTCGGCGTGAGATTTGCCGTTTAGGTCAGGCAGGAGTAATCATTTGCTGGAAAAAACAAACGCCATAGTTATTCCCAACTCCATTGATGAAACAGTAGCGTTGCTGCAACGCGGTGGCTACGTGGCGGATCGTTCTCTGGCCACTGTTTTGTATCTTAGCCTCAAGATGAAACGACCCTTGTTTCTCGAAGGAGAAGCAGGAGTTGGAAAAACCGAGATCGCAAAAGTTCTTAGTGATGGGCTGAACAGACCATTGATCCGACTGCAATGCTATGAAGGTCTGGATATATCTTCAGCTGTTTATGAATGGAATTATTCCGCACAGATGATTGAAATCCGCCTGCGCGAGGCCGCCGGGGAAAAAGATCGTGAATCCATCAGTGAGGAACTGTTTTCCGATCGTTTTCTAATCAAAAGACCGTTGATGCAGGCTTTGGATAGTGGAAAAAATGGCGCACCGATATTATTGATTGATGAACTGGATCGTACCGATGAAGCGTTTGAAGCTTTTCTTCTGGAAATATTGTCTGATTTTCAGATTACCATTCCTGAAATTGGCACGATCAGGGCTGATGAACCGCCGATTGTTATTATCACGACAAACCGGACACGAGAAATCCACGACGCACTGAAAAGGCGTTGTCTGTACCATTGGGTTGATTATCCGGATGCTGAACGCGAGATGGAAATTTTACAATCGAAAGTTCCGGGAATCGGGACACAGCTTTCTCAGGAAGTTGTTTTGTATGTGCAAAAACTGCGCCAGCAGGAATTGTTCAAAAGACCTGGTGTCGCAGAAACACTGGACTGGGCGACTGCGTTAATTGAACTGGACAAACTTGCACTCGATCCCCAGGCAATTTCCGATACCATCGGCGTGTTATTAAAATACCAGGATGACATCGCAAAAATCGCAACGAGTGAGGGGGCTGCTATTTTGAAAGAAGTCAAATCTGAACTCGGTTCACATATCTGAAAATGATGGCAGACAATAATATACAGGCAACCACGAATAACAACGCTGCCAAAGACAATGGCAGGCTGCCTGATAATATTTTGTATTTCGTCCGCACACTTCGCGGTGCTGGAATGCGCATTGGCACCGCTGCCGCCATTGATGCTCTTCGCGCCGTAGAAACCTGTGGCATTTCCAGCCGCGATGATTTTTACTGGACACTTCACTGTGTCATGGTCAACCGGGTAGAAGATCATGCGACCTTTGATGAAGCTTTTCGATTATTCTGGCGTTCGCGTGATCTGGTAGAAAAATTGCTTCAGATGTTTTCTCCTGTTGCCAATCCTACACCTTCCAAAGAACAAAGAAGGGCAGCCGAATCTCGCGTTGTCCAATCACTGTTTCCGCAACAATCAGCAAAACAGAATGTAGAAAAACCGGAAATTGAAATTGACGCCGTATTTACCGCTTCTCAAAAGGAACTGCTGCATAAAAAGGATTTCGCTCAAATGAGCGCTGATGAACTGAGCCGGGCGAGGGAAGAGCTTGCAAGGTTGGTACTACCGTTCAAAAAAATCAAAACACGGCGTTTTGAACCCAGGAATGCGATTGGCAGTATTGATTTACGACGAACTCTGGCTGCTTCTTTGCGCACGGGTGGTGATCTGTTGTTGCCAAAGTATCGCATCAACAGAACTGTATCACCGCCAATTGTCATACTTGCAGATATATCAGGGTCTATGAGTCAGTATTCGCGGTTGTTTCTCCATTTTTTTCATGCATTGGGCGAACAACGCCAACGGGTACATACCTTTTTATTCGGCACTCGATTGACCAATGTTACCCGCCAACTCAAAATGAAAGACCCTGATCAGGCCCTGGCAGAATGCTCGGTTGCTGTAGATGACTGGTCCGGAGGGACACGCATTGCGCTTGCTATTGGTGAATTTAACCGGCTTTGGTCGAGACGGGTTTTAGGGCAGGGCGCAGTTGTATTGTTAATTACCGATGGCCTTGAACGTGATATGGAAGAAGAAAACGCCACACAGATGCTTGAGGCCCAGATGGACCGGTTACATCGCTCTTGTGGAAGACTGGTGTGGCTTAACCCCCTATTGCGTTTTGAACAGTTTGAAGCGCGGGCCAGCGGGATACGCTCAATGCTACCCCATGTAGATGAATTTCGTTCTGTGCATTCGCTGGATGCAATATCTGATTTGTGTTCTGCACTGTCTGACCGTACGATGGAGGGAACATCAAAACCGATGTCACCCAAGCAATGGCTCAATAAGAGTGCTCAGTCGAGTTCTTAAAAGGAATGCCTGATATTTCAGGGAGATAAAAGCGATGGATGAATTACAAATTGCCGAGAAATGGAAGTCTGAGGGCAGAAAACTTGCAATAGCCACAGTCATCGAAACCTGGGGTTCCGCCCCACGGCCCACAGGTTCACATTTGGTGATCGACAGTGATGGGAATTTTGAAGGGTCGGTATCTGGCGGTTGTGTTGAGGGTTCGGTCATCACTGAAGCACTGGATGTTATTGAAGATGGCAAAAGCCGTATATTGAAGTTTGGCGTGGCCGATGAAAAAGCCTGGGAGGTTGGCCTGTCGTGTGGTGGAAAAATACGCATATTGGTGGAAACGATTGATTGATGGATCAGCAATTACTCAGTGAATTGAATGAAGTGCGTGGTACTCGCAAAGCGGCAATTGTACTCAAAAATATTGCCTCTGAAACAAGCGTGTTGATCGGTGAAGACGGTCAACGACCGCAGAATGTTCCTGCTGGACTGGATAATGATATCCAGGCTGTGTTCCGCAGTGGCAAATCACGCATGGTGATGTTGGATGATCAGGAATATTTTCTAAACGTCTATCTGCCGCCAACGCGAATGGTGGTTATTGGGGCGGTACACATTTCACAGTGCCTGGCTTCGATTGCAAAAAATACGGATTTTGAACTGGAAATCATTGATCCACGAACTGCCTTTGCAACTCCTGAACGGTTTGAAGGGTTGCCATTGTCGGTTGAGTGGCCTGAAACCGTGTTGGCGCAAAAACCACTTGATGCCTATTGTGCGCTGATCGCAGTCACCCATGATCCAAAAATAGATGATTTTGCCATTGCAGCAGCTCTGAAGGCAGACTGTTTTTATGTTGGTGCACTGGGAAGCCGAAAAACCCATGCGAAACGAGTGGCACGATTATTGGAACAAGGCATCGAAGAAGCTAAGATCAATCAAATACATGCGCCAATAGGGTTGAACATAGGCGCTGCCAATCCGGCAGAGATCGCGGTTGCCATTCTTGCCCAGGTAATTGGATCATTCCGGCAAAGGGGTGTGGCGTTCTAGTGGCAAGCGAATTGTGATGATGAAAACAACTGGGATTGCTGCCATAATTCTGGCTGCTGGACGATCGACCCGTATGGGAGCGACCAACAAATTGATTGCCCCCTGGCAGGGGAAAACACCGCTGGAATTCGTTTGCGCCGCCGCGACCACAAGCAAATGTGATAAAACCATTGTTGTTACAGGCCATCAACAAACATCAATCGTTGAAAAGGTAAACAGTTTCGATGTATTGCTAACCCACAATTCCGATTATAGATCAGGTATGGCGTCTTCGATTAAGAAGGGCATTTTGGTGGCTCAGGAAAATGATGCTAATGCTGTTCTGGTTCTGCTTGGTGACATGCCAGGGATCACAAGTGCAATGATCAACAAAATGATAGCAGCCTCACAAAACAACGATCCGAAAGCCATTATAGTTGCAACGTGCGAGGGAAAAAGAGGCAACCCGCTTCTATGGCCTAAAATGTACTTTGATCAATTGCTTGCCCTTGAAGGTGATCAGGGCGCACGACAAATTGTCTCCAGATATAATGATCAGATCATCGAGTTGGAGCTAGGGCCAGGGGTAATGTTTGATCTCGATACACCGGAATCATTTCGGGCGGGTAACTGACATGACTTAACCCCAATGGAGTGTCAGATCAAACCCATCCCCTTCAAACTGGCGTGGCCATCGCGGGCGATGATGATGTGGTCAAGTACAGTGATGCTGAGTGGTTTTAATGTGTCGGTTAAGACTTTTGTCATGTTGATATCGGCTGTTGAGGGTTCAGGATCGCCTGAGGGGTGGTTATGAACCAGCAATATGTTTGTGGATGCCAGTTCCAAAGCGCGTTTTGCAATCTCCCTGGGATACAATGTTATCCGCATCTCGGT
>JAAENI010000140.1 GCA_024224595.1 Hyphomicrobiales bacterium | reverse complement strand
AGTCGTACGTGCATTGCACCAGAACGGCCAGCTTGGTTTTTCTTGTCTTGCCGCATCAATTGCAAACATTAAAAGCAATTGACCAATGCCTTGCCGCTGATGCGTTGCTGCTGTTGCCATGCCTCGTAGCTGCCAGGCATCAGAATCATTCCACGTAGACTGAAACAAAGACAGGCAACACAGCACGTTCCTGTCAGCAAACGTACCAAAGTGCCGAGTTGTGTCGTCGAGATCACCATCAAACTTTGCCGTTTCAAATGAGAGACCGGCTCGTAAGACCTCATGCCGAAGTGGCCAGATCTCTTCGGCTGTCGCTCGACGAACAAGTGGTTGTGACAATGAATCAATAGATTTATTTTGTGATGTACTCATCATCAAGGGCTTGTTCACCGAAGGAGGCTTATTGTCTGTCAAAAGCATGTCGTAGTAGCTTGAGATTTTTCGGGATTGCGATCAATGGATCATCTTTTCCTTCAAATTCAAGTGACACCCAGCCGTTATACCCTGCGTCATGAAGAATCGTGGCAACCTGTGGGTAGTCGATATCAAGCGTGTACCAGGTGCCCCCACCGTTATATGTCTTGGCTTGTACGAAACATGCAGCGGGCGCAAGTGCTTCCATCTGTTGATACATATCCTCGAGAAAGTTGCCGGTATCAAGTGTGGCCTGAAGCCACGGAGATTGAATAGCCTCAATAATTTTGAGCACACCAGTAGCGGTGCGACCTAGGCCCCAATGGTTTTCAAGTCCGAGGACCACCCCACACTTTTCGGCCACAGGTAAACATTCTTCGATAGATTGAATGACCCACTTGTACGCATCGTCATCTGTATATCCCTCAAGCCTCGGTTCGATTCCACGGTTTGCCATAAGGGTATCAAAGCTTTTTATTGTACCCCATCGTCCTGTGTTGATTCGCATGGTTGGAATACCAAGACAGTAAGCCTGTTCAATAGAAGCGATTGTTTTTTTGATATTGTCCTGCCGTCGTGTTGAATCTGGTGAGACAAAACCCTGATGTGTTGAAAATCCACACAGTGCAAGCCCGTGTGAATGGGCCTGACGCTTCAATTGTTGTAAGTATGGATTCGAGGAATCGGTCATCTGCATTTCAAGTATTTCAAGCCCATCAAAGTTCATGCGCGCTGCATGGTCGATGCAGGTTTCTATTGGTACTTTTGGACCGCGGAATTGCCAGAAAGAATACGTTGAAACACTGAACCGCTGAGAGCGCCCATGATCATGGCTTTCTTGTGCGGTTGCTCTTTGATGCAGACGGGGGACAATTGATGAACCCAGTGTCAGAGCACACGCTTGTACAAAAGTTCTTCGCTTTGCTGGATTGTGCATATGAGACCTGCTGTAAGTGCCGGCACCTATCTGTTTGATGCTCAGTTTAGAATATTTTCCTGAGAATTCCTGACGTGATGATATCATGTTCAAAGTAAACAAAATCCTTGAACTATGGTTTGCGAGATTGATATGAACACACGTTTTTCTTTTTTGTTCCTGGTGTTATGTGTTGTATTTGGCGTTGGATTCGCTACAGCGCATGAGAACGTTGAGAAATTACGACATTGGGAAATTCCAAGTAAAGACCCGGATCGTATTATCTTGACATTCAATGGTGATCCAGCCACAAGTCGCGCTGTGACGTGGCGTACAGACGCTACTATCGAAAAGGCAGTTGGACAAATTGCTGAGGCGACTGTGAATTCAAATTTTCAAGATCAGTCTGTGAGTAAGGACGCTGTCACGGAGCCGTTTGATTTAGGTTTGTATAAAAGCAATGCATCTCTCATCGTGCATTACCACAGTGTGATCTTTGACCAGCTCAAGCCCGATACAGTCTACGTCTATAGAGTTGGTGATGGTGATGCCCGTTGGTCAGAGTGGATTCAATTTCGAACGGCACGTGCTGAATATGCCCCAACACAATTTATCTATTTCGGTGATGCTCAAAATGACGTCCTGTCGCATTGGTCACGTGTGATTCGCCGAGCACACCAGACCGCACCGAATGCCGCGTTTGTTGTGCATGCCGGTGACCTGATTAATCAGGCCCACCGAGATTATGAGTGGGCACAATGGTTCAAAGCAGGGGGTTTTTTGCATAGTCAATGCACAGCGATACCAGTTGTTGGTAATCATGAATTCACATCACTTGGTGGCAAAAAATCACCGCGGAGGCTGGCTATCCAGTGGCGGCCACAATTTTCGCTCCCT
>JAAENI010000139.1 GCA_024224595.1 Hyphomicrobiales bacterium | reverse complement strand
CAGTTCGTTATTGCAGCAAACTGCCACCAAGGCGAATGAATTATCACCCAAATTATGGCCAGCACCATTCCATCGAAAGAAAAAGGGTGCATATAAAATTAGCAAACCAAAACTATCTATAGTACGTTTCGTGCCAAGTCGTTATGAAGATGGCGATCTAAAGGTAATTATGGATTTATTATTAAGGCAATAGGAGAATTAAAATGGCTAAAATATCTGGAACATTTACAGACGACGACCAAGTAAGCGCCACCTGGTGCTCTGCCAGTGCAGTAGTTATCCTTAATTTTGGTAGCGGGTCTGTTACTATTGAGACATATGACGAAGACAACGACAATTGGGTGCGTCATCTTACCAAAACCTCGGATTTTTCTGATGTGCTTCCTGATTTTGGCAAGTGTCAATGTCGATTGAATTGCACGACAGGCACCACCGATATTGACTATTGCGTTTACACATAATGGCAACACGAGCTGAAGAATTATTTGCAAAAGAAGCCGAGCGGTTAATGCGTGATCCGGCCCTATTGCAAATTCTGGATATTCTGCGCTATAATGCAATTGAAGCATTGGTGGAATGTGATCCAGCCAATGTAAACGAGATTATACGCTTGCAGGTAGCTGCATCGTATAAAGAACAGGTTCTAAGTGAAATGCAGGCTGCAAAGTTTGCAATACCCACTGAACAGGGGCCAGATGTAATTTAATCTGGTTTAACAGAGCGTTGTGAAACGTCCTATCCCTTAGATGGAGGCCAAAAATGGCAAATGACGACAGCAATACCCCGGATGCCGGGACTGCTTCAGAACCGTTAACGCACGATGAAGGTGTTGACGCAATAGCAAATCTTCTCGCGGACCCTGAAGAGGACAATCAGGCGAAAGAAACTGCTAACGATGTATCAGAAGATGACGATGATAACGTTGTTGATTTATTCGATGAGAATGAAGAATCCGACGAAGAATCCGACGAATCTGATGCTGATGAGGATGACGAAGAAAACGCCGAAAACGAAGATGACGGCGATGAATCACAAGAACACTATCGGGATGGTAGATTTGCGGCAGATAATGCAAATTACCGGATGCCTGATGGTAGCGTGATGACCATTGCAGAACTTCGTGACGGTAATCTGCGTCAAGCCAACTTTACCACAAAGACACAAGCCTTGGCTGAAGAACGTAAAACATTCGAAGCGAAGGCAAGTCAAGTGAATCAATTCGCTGATGCATTGCACCAGCAACGCGAATTTTTCCTATCATTACAAAATGAACTTGTCCGGCCACCTGATCTCGCGTTGCGGGAAGAAGATCCATTTGCGTATATGGCAGCGAAAGAAGACTACGACAACCTCCGAAATCAACTTGGACAGGCTTGGCAACAACACCAGTCTGTAATTCAACACCGCCAGCAAGAAACTGATGACAGTAATGCGGCGGCAAAGAACAAGCGTAATCAGGAGATAATAGACCATCATCCAGATTTGCGTGATCCTAAAAAATCAGCGCAATTCGACCGGCAATTTAACAACCAGTTTCTGCCGGATTATGGTTTCACACAGAAGGAAGTGAGCGAGATAATCGATCACCGCATTCTGAGTGTTATCAAGGATGCAATGGCCTATAAGCGCATTGTAGCCAATCGTCAGAAGGCCAAAGCCAAAACAGAAGGCAAGCCACAGATGATTAAAGGCGGCAATCGTGTAAGTCGTGATTCCCAGGCAGCAGGCAGGAAAAAAGCGAAAATTGATAGACTTCGTAAAACTGGCAGTCGCGAAGATGCGGCAGCGGTTTTGATTGACTTAATTTAGTGTGATCTGAAAGGAAAAACGATGGCACAAATTACGAATACACACGAAACCTATCCCGGCACTGGCTCGGCAAAAGGTAACAGAGAAGAACTCAGTAACGTTATTCACATGACGACACCGGAGGAAACTCCATTTCTGAGCTTGATCGGGCGCAAACCATGTAACAGTGTGAAGCCTGAATGGTTGAATGATGATCTCGATGCAATCGATTTGTCGAACAATTCCCCAGAGGGTGATGACTGGAGCTTCGATGCGATTACTCCCCCTAATCGTATCAATCAGTACACGCAGATTTCTGATAAAAAGCTGGTTGTTTCTCGTACCCAGGATTCAGTTGATAAAGCCGGCAGGAAATCCGACACGGCCTATGAACTATCCAAGAAAGGCGTTGCACTTCGCTGTGATATGGAGGCAATTTGTCTCGCAAATCAGGCATCCAGTGCAGGTTCTGCGGATGGTGCGACAAACCGCACTCTTGCTGGCTTCCGGCCCTGGTTGACATCAAATGATTCTTTCGGGTCAGGTGGTGCTACTACTGGTTTTAGTGGCGGCATTGTTGCTGTTGCAACTAACGGGACGCAGCGTGCTTTTACCAAAACGTTGATGGATGATGTCATTCTGTCCACTTACAACAGTGGCGGGAATCCAAAAGTGTTGATGGTATCGCCTTATGTCAAACAGGTGTTCAGTAGAATGCTTGATGGATCAGATGTTGTTGCCTTGCGTAATGCGGTTTCTGAGAAGAAAAAGCGCACGATTATCGGCACGGCAGAAGTCTACCTCAGTGACTTTGGCAGCCTTGATGTGGTTCCAAACCGTCAGATGGCAAGGGCAGGTGCAGCAGTTGCACGTAATGCTTATGTTATCGATCCGGCAGCGATCAGGCTTGGCGTTCTGGATGACATTCAGGTGAAAACCCCCGCGATAACCGGTGATGCAACCAAGAAAGTTTTGATCTGCGAGTACACTCTGGTCGTCAATACGGAAAAAGCTCATGGTGTCATTGCCGACTTGTACGGCATATCAGCCTCCAGCTAATCATCCAAATATTGGCAAATTATTGAAAGGATAATAAAATGCCTGTAACACACGTACCCATAGCGGTTACTGATGCAGCGACTGCAACTATTCTGGCTGAAAATAGCGGGTTAACCCACTTCATGCCTGACTTGACTGCGGATTGCACCATCACACTACCAACAGCAAGCGCAGGACTTACGTTCAAGTTTGTTTATAACGGCGCAGCAGCGGACGCCCATGACTGGATATTCGATACTGGAGCGGACACCATTTATTTCACTGGTGGGGTAACCTTCATTGATCTGGATGGCGATGTCCAGGCTCCGGTATATGCAGATGGCGATAGTAATTCCATCGCTACTATTCTGGTCCCGGAAGTTGGAACCGATCTGAACTTTACCTGCTATGACGGGACTACCTGGTATGTCCACGGCATTGTTTGTTCAGCTACTGTTCCTACATTCGCTGATCAATCCTAACCCAACACAGGGCGGCAATTACGCCGCCCTGTAACCTTACTGGAGTAAATCATGGTAACCACACGCAAGCCCCGCAAGACAGCACCAGCACCAAAGCCAGTTGAGGAAGTAGCACCAACACTTTATCCAGTTCTGTTAAATGCAAATTATCGTCCGGAAAATGATTTCGAACTGTTGGCATCGCCGGTTAATCATAATGGTGATGTGATCAAAGGTGATATGGTTCGCCGTGTGCCAACAGAACGGGAAAGATTAAAGGTTCCTATGGGTACTGAAGTTTATCTGGGCAAGGATGATGCAATCAGGGTTACAGAGTTTAAGTTGGGTGTTCGAAACGATCCTTTTGTATAGGAATTAAAATGGCCTATGTTGATTTAAGTAATATCGATCCAGATAAAATCCCTGATAATCAATGGGTACTGGAAAGCGACAATGGTATCGGGGCGCAAACTTTTGTCCATTGGATTGATGAGGAAAACGGCATTGGCATTCGCAAAACCCAAAACTGGATTGAACAGGACATCCTTGATCTAAATCAACATGAACTGAATGAAAGCCAGACACAGAAATTTGGTGATGGCAAGGTAATTGCTCGCATTCCGATGAATGTCTACTATAAGGAACTGGTTCCACGCCTGGATGATGCGGATTTCGCTAAGTGGTGGTTGAACAACGATGAAAAGAAAATGTATCGTTCATTCCGGGGTAAAGTCTGATGGCAATCACAAATTACGGCACACTAAAAACAGCGGTTAGTAACTGGATGGCTGAAACACTGGCTGCTGATGTGGATGACATTATCGCATTTGCCCAGGATCACATAAATAGCAGGCTACGCCATCGGGAAATGAATACCCAGACTGATCTAAGTCCTTCTTCCGGTGTGTTCACTTTACCATCAGATTATCTTCAATGGCGCAATGTGGTTGAGCTGTCCACAATGCGCAGGAAATTAACGCATGTGTCTAAAATGGCTGCTGATGCAAGGTGGCCCACTTCACCATCAGGATTAGGTTGTGATTTCAGTATTGAAGGCAATTCTTTGACGGTTTACCCGACAATCACCAATGATATTGAACTCAGCTATTATGCCAGACTGGCGGCATTTAGTGGTGATTCCGATACAGACTGGTTATTGACTAAACGACCATCTGTTTACTTGCGGGCATGTCAGATGGTGGCATCACAGCTATTGCATGATGACGCAGCGGAAGATCGCCACAGGGCATTTGTCAACGATGCTATTGAAGAATTAAACGATGAAAGTTTGATGAGTGAATTTGCCAACACCGGCATAGTGCAGACATCCTATGCACCATGAGGAATTGAAATGTCATTCACGCCTAAAACAATTCCTTTCGGCTCATTCGCACCGGATCAATCCGATTATGATCCTTCATTAGCTGATAATATCACTGGTGCAATGCCAATCGCTAACGGCTGGGGGCCAATAGCCAAGTTTACCTCTTATGGTTCTGGACTTCCAACAGCCTGTCGAGGTTATGTTACTGTCAGGACAACAGCGGGATCCTATGCTGCCTATGCGGGTACTGCTACCAAACTTTACAAATATAACACTGGCACCAGTTCATGGGATGAAAAAACCTGGGCAACGGGTGATTATGCTGTACCAACTGGATATAACTGGAGCTTCTTTCAGTTCGGCAATACCTTGATTGCATGTAATGGATTTGATTCAAATCAATCTGTAGATGTGGATTCAAGTGATGTTTTTGCAGCATTGGCGGGCAGTCCATCAATAGCACGATATGTCGGCGGTATGGGAGAGCATGTAGTTCTATCGAATTTCAATGCAGGCAGTGAACCGCGTTCATTGCAGGTTTCAGGCTTCGGTAATGCAGAATACTGGACAGATGGACAGCAAGGATCTGATAAACAGGAATTTCCAATCGGTGGCGAATTAACCGGCTTTTGGGGGCATGAACATGGTGGCGTGGTATTCCAGCGCAATATGATGCAGGCTGTCACATTATCATCTGATAGTAACTACACATTCGACAGACACGTTATTCAGAACAATATTGGAAGTGTAGGAAGTTCGTCCATCATCCAGTTTAGAAATACATTTTTTTTTCTGTCTGATGGCGGGTTTTATCAAGGGCCGGATGCAACCCCAATCGGTGATGAATGGGTGAATCGATATTTGCTGGATAATGCTGATTTGACTTCATTGCCAAATACTGTTGGCGCAACAGATCCCATCAATAAAATAGCATGGTGGATTTATCTCACTTCCGGCGCTGAATATGAACTGATTGGATACAATTGGGTGCTTAATCGGTGGTGCAGGGCCGATATGGATGCAACATTTATCGCAAGTGGTAACACTCCTGGTTATACGCTGGAGGGATTAAGTGCAATCAGTTCAACGCTGGAAGGCTTGCCATATTCGCTTGATAGTCGAGCATGGAAAGGCGGTCAACTTGCGCTAGCGGGTTTTGACAGTTCAGGGAATTTTGGTTTCTTTCAAGGCGCTAATCTGGCAGCCACATTCGAAACCAACGATGTTGCACTTATCCCGGGCCGTAGATCACTGGTGCAGGGTTTTAGATTGATTTCGGATGCTGTCAGTGGAGTTACCGGCAAGATTGCGGGCCGTGACGCACCTGGACAGCCTTTGGAATGGAGTGATTCAATCACACCTAATTCCAACAGTCAGAAGATGACAAAACTTACCAGAGGCAGAACGCACCGTATACAAAATACGATTGCGGAAGGCACTATCTGGAGCCATGCCAATGGCGTGGAAGCACTGTTTAAACAGGCAGGCAATCGATGATTACCAAGCAAGGCGGTAATGCCCGCCCATTATTCAGCAAGCCAAGCGATACTTCGCTAACGACTGTTTACACAGTTGGGTATGATGGCATTGTAGATTTGTTGTCTATCAACATTTCAGCAAATGTGGCCGGCAATGCGAGTGTGCAGATTTACGATGGTTCAACTAATTGGGATATTCTATCGGCGCGAACAATGGCCGCAGGTGATACAATCTTGATGGAATGGTGGGATGGAATACCACTTAAACAGAATTGCGTGATTAAAGTTCAAAGTTCTGTCGGCAATGCAATTACATTTACTGCGGTTATTAGTGAATCCAGCAGGGCGGCGAGGCGGGCTTAATGAATATGCAGTTGGTGCCTTGTTCAATGATTGATCAAGTTTTCCCGGCATGTGTTGATCACATTCAAAGCGCAATCGATAAAGGCAACGGCCAGGATTTGAATATACCGTATTTGCTGACTGAATGCCGATCTGGACAAGCCTTTCTGTTTATAAATGAAGATAAAAAGAAAATCACCCATGCCCTGATTTTAAGATTTGAAAATCACACTGATGGGCCAGTTGCAAGAATACTTGTTTTTGGTGGTAAAAGCGGTTATGATTGGTACAAAGAAATCGTGAATATGGCTCAATTCATAAAACCATATGCGGATCGAACAATCTTTGACGGTCGAAAAGGCTGGGAACGAAAGTTCAAAGACATCAAAGTTCGGTCCGTAAATTATGAATTGGAGTTATAGATCATGGCAGGCGGCGGCAGCAGCGGTAAGACAACAACCGGAACCAGCAATTCAGAACCGTGGAAGGCAGCTCAACCACACCTGAAAACCTCAATGGGTGAAGCTAAAAACCTGTTCAATGCCGGTATTGGTAGCCAACCATACCAAGGCTCCACAGTAATCCCATATTCCCAACAAACCATGCAGGGCATGGGTAATATTCAGAATGCAGCTAATACAGCCCAGAGCCAGGGGCCATATGGCCATATGTCAGGCAGCATGGATCAATTAGGCCTATATGCTTCAGGACAAAATCTGGATGGCAGGAATAACCCAGCTTTTCAGGGTGTTCTTGAACGCACCCAGCAAGATACAATCAATGCAGTCAATAAGAATGCCGCCCAGCGTGGCAGATATGGCTCCGGTAATCACACAGCCAATATGACGCGAGAACTTGGCGATGTCACGGGGCGGATGCTATCCGACCAATATGGCAATGAAACCCGCAATATGTTCCAGGCGCAACAAATGTTGCCAGGTGCATTCAATGCCAGCATGGACCCTGCCCGCGCACAGATGGGTGTAGGGGGCCAATACGAAGATTTAGCCACTCGCATGAAGAATGATGAGTTAAGGTTGCACGATGCCACTCAAAACGCGCCTTGGGACTTGTTAAGCCGGTACAATGCAATCGTTGGCGGTTATGGTCAGATGGGTGGTTCCACTACACAATCACAAACTACACCTGGTGCAAGTGGCATGGAAAGATTTGGCCCAATAGCCGGCAATGCTTTAATTGGCGGCATGACTGGCGGATGGCCTGGTGCCTTGGCCGGTGGGGTTAGTGGCATCGGTGGATTATTTGGTTAGGAGAATATCATGTGGTGGGAAACACTCATAAATAGCGCATCCGTTGCACACAAGGGCGGCGGCGGCGGTGGCGGCAGCAATAGTAAGAAGAAAACCAGTCCAAAACAGGGCAACAAGCCTGTTTATCCGAATTTACCTACATCAATAACATTTTCACCATATCTGCCCGGGCATCAGGAAGCATTGGCTCAACAAATGTCGCAAGGATACGGCGCGCCACCGCAGGAATATCTTGATCAGATGAATAATCTATATCAGGATACTACCATGCCGGTGCTGCATGAACCTGTTGGCAGAACAAAAAGTATACTTGCCAATAAAAATTGGAATAAGCCTGATGAAGCATACACCACCGGATCATTCGCGCTTGATTCATTGCTGGGCCTTCCATCAGCGAAACCAGGTTCATTCACTTAACACCAAATAACGGATGAAAATGAGCATGTTTAAAAATCCAATGCCTTCACCGTATGCCATGACTGGTAATTTACCTAATTTTGGGCAACAAAATGAGGCGATGGCACCACCTAGTGTCATGCCACAGCAGAAGCAGCGTGGGTGGTTCCCCAATATGTCACCAACAAATCGTAACTTGTTCAAGGCCGCTGGTATGGCTTTGGCAAGTCAACGTCCTAGTATGTTCGGCCCAGCGGCACAACAGATGAACTCGCGGCAACAGGATATAGATCGTTCAAATGCAACCAGCCAGCATATGGCAAAATGGTTTTCTGATCGTAAAATGCCGGAACTTGCACAGATGGCAGCCAATGGCGCATGGAAAGAAGCCACCGCGATTTATAAAATGCAGACATCACAGGCGCAAAAGCCAACTAGCGCACAGCAGAATTATGAATACGGTTTGAAAAACCCTGGTTTTGTTACACGGCAAAATGAACTGGGAAAACTTGGAGGCACAAACATCACTAATACTATGGGTGGTCAGACAAACGAGTTCCGTAAACAAGTGGATAAGAATGACGCTACATTTTTCGGCGATGTAGTCAAAGGTGGATTGAAAGGACAATCAAATCTAAACACAATCAACAGGCTTGATAGTTTGTTATCTAGTGTGGAAACTGGTGCTGGTGCTAAAATAAAACAGATGGCTGGTAGCATGGGTATTGCTGTTCAAGGTGTATCAGACATACAGGCAGCAGAAGCGTTAATTGCCAAACTTGTACCAGAACAACGTGAACCCGGTTCCGGTGCAATGTCTGATGGTGACTTGGCAATGTTCCTTAAAAGTTTACCGCAGATTATTAATCAGCCCGAAGGTAACAGATTGATCATAGACACAATCAGGGGGCTTGCTGAATTTGAAGTAGAAAAAGGAAAGATTGCTTCTAAAGTATTTGATTCAACTAATGATTATAATCGTACTGATGGCCGCAGGGATTTGCTGGCCTTGAAAGCCACTTTCAGGGAAAGACTGACACCGCAAGTCAACCAAATCAGGAATGCCACACCACAACAAGATGATGGACTTGATGCAGAATTGAAGAAACGAGGGTTATAAAGTGGTAGATTTTTCATCTATGACGGATGCCCAATTGCTTGAATTAAAAGCACAGAGGGATAACGCACGTCCAGAAAAATCATTTGAGAATATGACTGATGATGAATTGCTTAAACTCAAGGCAGAAAGAGATGCATCATCTCCAACGGTAGCAGCTAATGGTCTTGAACCACGTAATGATACTTACCCAATGCAAACTATGTCGGGTGCTAATGAAGGTCTTGCTAATCTTTTGGGATCACCGGTTGATATTGTTAATGCTGGCATACAAGGCGGGGCGGCACTTTCAAATAAGTTTTTGGGTACTGATATACAACCTAGTGAAAAACCTTTCCTTGGTAGTGAAATGATCAAAGATACAATGGGAATGGCCATTGCACCACCATCACAAGATAGAGGAAAAAGATTTGCCCGCAGGGTAGGGCAGGAAGTTGGGGCCGGTGCGCCATTTCTTGGCACTATTGGGAAAGCTGCACAGCCACTAAAACAAGGCGCTGGATTAGTGGCATCGCTAGTTGGCAGTGGTACAGGCGCAGCAATTGCACAAGACCAGCTTCCAGATAGTCCTACTGCTGAATTGATTGGTCAGGTACTTGGTGGCGCTATTCCATTGGCAGCACAGACAATACCTGCATATCTAGCGCGAAAAAAACAGTTTGCACATATTCCATCGGTTAAAAAAATAGAGCGTGTCGCTGGTAAATTATATGATCTTGCTGACAGGAACGGTGTTATCGCCAGCATGGATGATGTTGAAGGCGTGGCCAGAAAAATGGATGCTTTGCTGGATAATGAGGGATTGATTGTTAAAGTTGCAACACGAAATAAAAAGGGTGTTATGCAACCGCCTGTGTTTGGCGGTGATTATCCAAAAGTAAAACACGCTTGGCAGCAATTAAGGCATTTTGGCAAAAGGGATATGAATGTTCCGCGCATGAAAACAATGCGAGGGTTAATCAATGACGTTGTGATGAGCAAGGACAAGAAAGAACAACGACTTGGTGCAATGATGATGGAAATATTTGATGAATTTACATCGCCATTAGCGCCAGAATTACATGAAGCCAATGCGTTATGGCATAGAGCAAGAAAAGCTGACACATTAGAGCAATTGGATACTTTGGCTGATGCCACAATGAGTACATACACTAACGCTGGCCGTGAAAATGCTGTCAGGCAACAATACAAGGCACTTGATAAGAAGATTATAAAAGGCACTGAAAGAGGATGGACACCGGCAGAACAAGCAGCGATTCATCAGGTTAATGTAGGAACGCCAGCAGCCAATAGATTGAGATCATTTGGTAAACATGCCCCTACTGGGCCTGTTCCATTGATTGCATCTGGTGGGGTGCCATTTATGATTGGTAATGCGGTCGGTGGTCCGGCATTAGGGGCAACGCTAGGTGGTGCAACAATGGCTAGTGGCACCGCTGCACGCACTGGGTCCAGAATGGCAACTGAACAATCAGCAAAAATGGCTGAATTGTTAGTCAGGGCCGGTGTGCCATTGCAGAAGGGTGCGCGGTTAACGCCTGAACTGATTGATTTAGCAAAAAAACTGATGGCTGCACAGATTGCAAATCAAATGCCAGAAGCGCAGAAATGAACAGGGTATATTGATCAATGGCTAGAGCAATCAATATTATTTGCAATCAGATAATAATTTTTCGGATTTTGTTGTTAAGTCGTAAATATAAAAATTACCAGCGTTGTGGAATATGGAAACGTCTGTTTGGCCTTTGCATGATACAACCATATATCTTTGGAGTTCGTTATGTTTGTTAATATCAAAAGTTGTGGGACATTTTATATTGTTAACTAATGCAACGCCAGATTTGACCCATCCCGTATCAGGTAATATGTATTTAGTATCGGTATCTGTAAGAAAACACACAGAAGAAAGTGCTGTGGTAATTGACAGAAATGTAACTGAGAAAAAGCTAATTAAGAATTTAAACATAGTTATTATATAAATACAAAATTGGACAATTTAATGGCTATTATTGGAAAAACTGAAATTGACGCCATAACGCAAGCGGCTAAAGAATTTAACGTGCCTGTTGAGGCGATGATGGCAGTTGCCTATCAGGAATCAAAATTTAATTCATCTGCTAAAAACCCGTTATCGAGTGCCCTTGGGATGTATCAGCATATTGATAGTACTTGGGCAGCGGTGGCAAGTCGGTATGGCTCTAAATATGGCATTACTCCAGCCACTGACAGGACCAACCCAAAAGCATCAGCTTTAATGGGTGCAGCTCTGATGGCTGAGAATATGAGAGGGTTAATAGCGTCTGGCATAGCCATAACCACGGAATCATTATACTCCGCGCATTTTGCAGGATTACCGACGGCGATCTCCGCATATTCAGCTAACCCAACAGCTAAGGCTAGTGAAGTATTTAGCGCATCTCAGATTGCTGCCAATCCTAGTTTATTGGGCGGGAACATAACTGTTGCCGAAGCATTATCTAATATCGAAGGGAAAATGGGCAAAGCTGCTGGGTTACTAGGAACAGTCCCAGAGATTGCAGAGGCAATAGCTTCGGTAACGCCAGCGGCCACCCCTCTTGGGGGGTATCCTCAGACGCCTATTGATGGCGTTACAGGTATTAATGACTGGTATGATAATATTGCTACGCCTACACCAAATCCATTCACTCAGGGCATGGCAACACCAAAAAGCTATGCACCGACTGTTAGTGACATGCACCCAGAAGCATTTGCACCGCCGCAGCAAGCGTCGCCCATAATGCCATCACCAGAACAGATCGCAGAAAATTGGGGGCAATATCAAACTCCTGTGAATGTCACGCAGCAACAACAAGCGCAACAGGGTATTCAGGCTGGATTAGATAAAATATCAGCAATGCAGCCTGGGTATGTGGAAAATCCTGGGCTTGGTTTAAGTTTGCCTAGTGGGTTAGATGCGTTTGATCACGGCACTCCCACGATGCAAGATACTATGGAAAATAATAGACAAGCCTGGAGTCCTGCACCACCATCTGGAATGCCGACAGATATTGACAGTTCGTATGCTACTACAGCAGGCAATATGAATATTGATAACACATTTGCTGGAGATTTGACGCCTGATGCATTTTCCCCGCAAACAACGGCGCAACAACAACCTCAAGACGTTCCATCAATGACCGACATGGTTGAGCAATATGGCATGTATACAAATCCGGCAGCACCAGCATATTATGATCCTGTTGATACTCCAATGCCAGCAGTTGTCGGGGCCAATCCACAACCAAGTTTTTACAACACTCCAGCCATTGATGGCATAGTAGGCGCAAGGCAGGCAATCGCAGCACAGGAACAGGCTAAAATAAATAAAGAATATGAGGCTGGGCAATTAAAGGCAGAGGAAGAGGCCGAAAAACAAAAGGTTTTTCAGGATAAACCCAGCCTACTGGGTTCATTGGGTATTCCCGGTGTTACCAATAAAACAAAAGGTTTTCTCGGCGGAATGGTTAGCAATATTGCCAAGGGTGTATTATCTGGCGGCTCTGGTCTTTTTGATGGTAATTTTCAGGGAACTTATGACGGCCCATCGGGGTTTAATCCTTCAGGATTTGCTGGCGGTACATACACGGGCGCATCTTCATCAGGTTTACCCGCGCATCCTAGCCGTGTTGGTGGTACTACATACGGCGGTATGTCTTCTAACTTCCCAGGGAAGGAAGCACATTATAATGATGCGACAGGAATCACAACCGTTTCTGATGACAATATGTCATTCATCGATAATTCTGAAGGTGCTTCACCGGGTGCAGATGGTGGCGCTACTGTTTTATGCACTCACTATTTTAACAAAGGTTGGCTTCCGGCTGATGTTTATGCGGCGGATGCATTATTTGGTGCAATAATGCCAAATAGTGTAATGGCTTTTTATCATTCGTGGGCAAAGCCATTGGTGAAACAACTTGAAAAACGGCCAATGCTTGAAAAGTTGTGCTGGCCTGTTATTTTCACCTGGGCATATTCGATTCATATCATAGCCAGTCTGGTTCATAAGAGGGCAATAAAATGTCAAAAGATGCAGTAAATGAATACGATGTAACTGATGTCAATAATTCCACAGTCAATTCAGTGGATATAGCGGAAGGTTGCGATCCAGGCACGATAAACAATGCTATTCGATCCATTATGAGCCATCAGAAGGAAAAAATGCTGGATGATGGCGGCATTTCTTTGACTGTTGCGGGTACTGATACGAATACAGTTACGGTGAATCAGGTATTTGCTGCCTATGCAGACGGGTTTTCATTTGCAGCTACAGTAACCAACGCATCAACCGGCGCAAGTACGATGAATGTCACCCCAAAGGGTGGTTCTGCGCTTGGTGCAAAGGCCATCAAGAAAAATGTTGCCGGTACTGAAACGGCAATAGGTGCCGGTGATATTGCCGGGGGTGGCATGTATCGCTTTATTTATGACAGTCAGCTTGCAGCCGCAGCCGGTGGTTTCTGGGTGGAATCGCTTAATCTGTCAGATGGCACGACTTATATTTCTAATGTTGTTGAAGATACCAGCCCGCAATCAGGCGGGGCACATTCCATGAATAGCTTTGCTATGCAATGGGCAGAAGGTGCAGAGGTCGCCAGTGCTACTGAATTACTGGTTTTAAAGGATGGCAACTGTTTTGATGTCAGCGGCACTACCGCTATCACCAGTATTGAGGAATCGGCCGATGCGTGGGGCATTGGTTCGATTATCGCACTTCATTTTGAAGGTGCATTAACATTCACGCATCATTCAACTGATTTGATCTTGCCGGGTGCAGCGAACATCACCACAGCGGCGGGTGATGTTGCTATAATGCATAAATATGCTGCTGGTGACTGGCGTTGTATTAATTACCAGCGGGCAGTGGCAAGCTATACCAGTTCAGAACAGACAATAACAGCCGCAGGATCACTGACTTTAGCGCATGGTCTAAGTGGAATACCTACACTAATTCAAGCGCATCTTGTGTGCCAGTCATCCGATCGTGGTTATTCTATTGGTGATATTGTTTTAACTATACCCACTGTCAATCCAGTTTCAAGTTCTTTTAAAGATTTTGGTATCTCTTGTGTGCCTGATGCAACTAATCTTAATATACGTTATGGCTCCGCTTCAACAACGTTTAGTTTATTAGACAAAAGCACGGGAAATTATGCATCACTGACTAATGTTAAATGGAAACTCGTTATGAAAGCATGGTACTAATTATGACAACACACTATAGAGACAGTGCAGGCAATTACCTTGGTGGTTATGATGGTTCTGATCCACCTGCTGGTGCTATAGAATGCTCTGTACCGCCAGACGGCAGGGCCGTATGGATTGTAGATACATGGGTATTAGACCAATCTGCTATTGATGATGAACAAAAAGAACATGCACTAGGAGCATTAACCGCCCCTTCTTCATACGACAAAGCTATTGGGGCCGTATTATTCGAATTGGTGAATATTGTCCGCGTTGAAGTTCAAGGCAAATCACCACTTACGGCAAGCACTTTCAGGAATTATATCAAGGGCAAAATGTAATGCGTATAATGATCACCTATTAATGATCCCAATGATATCACCTTGGCTCAATTCCGTAATCGCATCAGAGGAAAAATGAGGCAGTAACATGCGTACAGAAATACATATCTTCTCAGGATTGGGTGGCTGGTTTTTTAGTCGCGGCACTCGTGTATTAGAATCTTTAATTGATGAGTTGCCCTATGAGGCCGACGCTCAGCACCATCGGCACCAATCATGGGAGAAAGTGAGCGACGGTATCATTGCCAGGGCTGCAAGGTGGGGCCCAGCCGATGTTAACATTTTAATTGGCCATTCCTACGGAGCCCTTCGTTGTCAACAAATTCACGACAGGCTGTTGTTTTCGGGCATACACACTGATTATATCGCGGGCATTGACCCGACTGCCCTTCCCCACGGCCATCCTTCGATGGTTATTGCGCGCAGCCCAGGTTTGCACGTCAGTGAATTCCATGCATCCCGAGGATGGCCAGCACGAGCGCGTCGTCGCGATATAACGGGGAAACGTGGCGGCAAATACATTTATCAGAACGGTGTGGAGCATAATATTATTGATATTGGCGGAGGCCATGTCGCATGTGCTAGTAACTCGAGAACACGCGCAATCATCATCAGACGTGTAAGAGGCCTTTTAAAACTTACCCATGAGGACCCCCCGCCCAAGCCAGAAACTGACGTTTGGCCTTTTGTGATTCCGGAGACCGAACGGAATATTCATGAGATCATTTGGCATTGTGCGGCAACACCTGAAGGCCGTTCAATTGGGGAAAACCCAGCCGAAACTATAGATCGGTGGCATAAGGAACGTGGGTGGGCCGGGATCGGCTATCATGCGGTGGTCGATCTGGATGGCAAGATATACCTGGGGCGTGACTGGAATAAAATAGGCGCGCATGTTAAGGGCCACAATACGGGATCTCTGGGTTTCTGTTATGTTGGGGGTGTTGCCAAAGATGGAAAGACAGTTAAAGACACTCGCACTGATGCACAACGCGCAGCCATGTTGGAATTAACCAAAATGACCATTGATAAATATCCTAACATTGGGCGCATAGCAGGGCACCGGGAATATGCACCAAGAGGATGCCCATCCTTCGAAATGCCGGAAGACAAACTCGGAAACATTCCAGGCTTTTTAAAGGGCCGCAAACAATAGGAGCATAACCATGAATGCGAATATGGTTCACAACATTCTGAATTTGATCGGCTTGATTATTGGCGGATTGTTGACATTTGATTTTACATCACTTGGCTTTTCAGCAGAGCAAGCAGCCTTGTTTGCTGGGTGGGTTTTGATCGCTGACAAGACTATCAAGTTTGCCATGAACATTTTCAGGGATGGAGTAACCGGATTAATCAAAGTCCAACCCCCCGTAGAAAAATGATGATGGATGGAAAAACAACCAAAAACCGATATTGAGATAATTGAGATTGTTGAAAATCATTTCAGTGACAAGAAATTATTGACGGCGGAAGAATACGAAAAACTACATTTCGTATTCGTGTTTATCAAAATCACAATGCCTATATGCATAACAGTTCGTTATATATGGATTGTGGTAAAATACCTGGCAAAGAACACTAAGGAGTTGTTAATTTTAGGGGGTGCCGGTGTAATTATCTGGAATTGGGTTTCTGGTAATTTTGCCAATTTATTAGCCTTTTTTGTGCAAAAAGGGGTCGAATGATGACATTCTATAATTTTGTTAACAAACCAGTCTGGCGAAGATATTCAATGGTGGATTTTTTTGCATTACCTTCCACTATTATGCTAATAGGAATAATAATCCATTTTGTATATACAAATCATGTAACAAGTAATAAAGTGGATGAAATACAAACAGAATTACATAATCATTTTTCAAATAGTTTGCAAATGATTATGCCATCCGAACCCGACCATAGTTATATTGCAATATGTGAAAGTGGTCACTGTACTTACTATAAAAAAACGGAAGATATTTCGAATGTCAAAAATAACTGATGAATTTTCAGGCGAAGTTGAAAAAGATATTGTTGCAATTGAAGATGCAATCAAACAATTGGGATATGATATATCTGCATTGAATAGCAAACTGTCAGAAAATGGCAGTGACGCTTTGAAATATCGGCACTTCACGGCTGCTGCATTATCGGCAGGAGACGTATTTTCGACTTATGGAAATTTGGCTTCGGCGGTGGCAGCATGGCACAAGATGCTTGAAAAGTTTGATAGCCGGGAACCACAAGCCAGAATTGGCGGCGGTGGCAAATGATAATAATGTTTGCCCATGCGACGATTCTGATTCTGGCTTGTTATATGCTTTGGAAAAAAGGCGATTACCAGAATTATTGGGCAGCAATATGTATCACAGGGCAGTACACTTCTCTGTTGGCGGTTTTTTATGCGGTGCCTGATGGGTTAACCGCATTTGCAGCGATTTATGGAATAGCCGCGTTCGGGTTTATGAATTTTTCGCAAACATATGTTGGCAGAACCCTTGGAATACTTTCGGGTGTGATGGGAATCCTTTGTATATTTGCAGCCTGGGGATGGCTACCCAGCGAGCAAGGGCAAGGGGTATGGGGTGTCAATGTGTATAACTGGACCGGATGGATTGAAGCAACGCAAACACTCATAATTATGATAACGGCGGCTAACAATGACACTGCTAGATTATATTGAGGTATTTTTCCAGGTTTGTATTTTGCTGGCGGTGATTGGTATTATCGTTGTTTTGATCTTGCGTATGACCAACTGGCGTTTTCCCAAAAAATGGGTTTATTGGCCGTGGCATTTGTTGAATAATTTAGCTGATCGACCACCCGATATCATGGAAAGAGTATTTAGGAAGTTACAGGCTATCAGGGTGCGGTGGTAGGGATTCGCGTGGTTGTCAAGTTAACGGGGGCCACCAATTTAATGCAATCATTCACCAGACAATTAAAATGATCTTGTGCTTTATGTTTTGCGTCTATTTCAAAAGTAAATTCACCAATCTTCCTGCATTCAAATTGTAATAAGTAATTATTTTGGTTGCGGAGATAATCAAGCTTGTATGTTCCTGCGGGGGTTTTTGATCTTTCATTCCATCCAGGTATGTCTTTTTTAAATTCTTTGCGATCGATCCATTCCAAAGACATCATTCATTCCTCTCTATCAGTGGTTAACACTCAATATCAGGTCGGTTAGTATTAGCGCCAGCATGGTAGCACATAAGCAAATCACCACGTAAGTTATTAGATTGTCGCCCATGCTGGTTACCCTGGGTTAGTTTTGCAAAATCAACAAATAATATTCAATTCCTATTCAATACCGCTGCCGGCTTTCTTTTCCTCAACCTTCCCGGCAATCGGAGTGTTTTTTGCTGGCTTTCTACCCCGGCGCTTGCCGGTTGGTGCTGTTGTGGCGGCAGGTTTCTTCGGCGGTGTGGGTTTTGCCGGTGTCTTGCCGTCCATAACACCAAGGGACAGTTCACTGCATTTGATCATATCGTCACAGTGATTTACAGCGTCGGTTATTTTGGCTTGAACCTTTTCCAAAGCCGCCTTCTGTTTCAAAGCTTCGGCTTTAATATCAACGTGTATTTGACGAAACTTAGCAGGTCTCATGGTTTCGGGTAATGAATCCAAAATAGCAATACCTTCCTGTTCTTCCGGTGTCTTTTCAACGGGTGGTTTATAAACAAATATTTCGGCTGGCGGAATTTCGTCCTGTGAATATGCAGGGCGAAAATCATCCGCTGGCGGAATGATCACACTGTCCATTGCATCGGCAAGGGCTGTCTTTGCAATTTCTTCCTCAAGTCGTTTGGCGTCCGATTCCCGTCCTGAATAATGTTTGTCTTTTTGGTGTTGATCTTTATCCATTAAACGGGTGCGGTTTTTTAAAATGTTCATTATCTTTCCTTTGGTTGGTGTTTTAATCGTTGGACAACGTGACGCTGCCGGTGAAGTCGGTGAAGTTCTTAGCATCCCACATGGTATTATAATACCCAAGTTGGTTGTCACCATCCGATCTGGCGACAACTGTGCCCGTATCTTCACTTGTCATTAACATAATGACATCGGTGACCTTGCTAATCATCAATTTGGGAAATGGCTTACCGTTTGGTTCGGGTTCGTCCCTAACTATGGATTTCATTTTGGTTCTCCTGGTTGTGTGTTAATCTTCTCTCTTATTCTAAGCAGTAAAAGTGGCTGTGCGCGATTTTGTTTGTGTGTTATTATCATTGGGTGGCATCGTTTAAATCCAATTCCGCTATCCTCCATCGTTCGCGTAATTCGTTATCCAATCCCAATTCCGTTAATTCTTCTAAGGTTGCTGATAAAACATTTTCAAGCATTACCATTTGTTTAAAACAATGATGCCATGATTCTCGTGTTTCGTTGAGGAATCGTTGTTGTGCTTCAAGGGCAACTATTGTATCATTGATCAAATCTGCATCGTGATCATCTGCATGAAGCGCCAACTCATCCAATCGTTCTATCAAATCTTTATAGTCAGTCATCACTCCACCTCACTATCTGGTTGTCGTAATTCCAATTGACCGCCATTGAAAATATGCAACATTCCAGTGATTGTCTCATGTTCAACAACATACCTGCGATTGCCGGATAATGTCTGAAACACCGATACAATAACACCATCAAAAGAATAACCTTTTGGCTTGCGAACTTTGTCACCTTCTTCAAACATCACTCTACCTCACTTGCATTCTTGAATAATTGTTTAGCCATGTTCATTCGCTCCTATAAAGTGATGGACGCTTAACAATCTTGCTGACAGTCTTCTTGCGTTTCGTTGTCTCCGGTACAAATATCAATCCCAATTCAATCCAGCGTTTCCATGTGCGGATCAATGCTCTTTGGCCTACTCTCAGCTTTTCAAATGGATCCAGTTTGTTGTTGTCAAAATAATCATGGCATTCGTAGCAACCAAAAGCAGCCCAATAATCTGGTGACTTCATACCACCGCCATTAAACTCGCTTGGAAGGTGACAGAGAACGGTTTTAGAAGTATCGCAACTGCATATGCCTGGAATGCGGAAATTGCACTGCTCGCCTTTTGCGCTGTCTCGTAGCTTTTGAGATATGAAGGGCATTTTCCCTTTTCCTTTGTAGTTAGGTCACATAAACCCATAGCATTGTTGTTTGAAGGACATTGTCATAATCGCCGCACAATGCTTGGTCGCGATATTCGGCAATGATTGATTCATCAACTCCATGACGCCGTAATGCCTTGGCAGTCTGAGCTACGATAAAAATTGAATTGCCGTCATTGTTCGATAAGTTGACCGTTACTTCTGGATATTTCATTGTGTCTTTCCTCTATGTTCACCTTATTTATTGCATATCGCAAAACAAAACGCAACGTGTTATTTTAACTATTGCAACAGTTTTTACGTTTTCATCCAGGCTTCATATTCTGCCCTGAGTTCACGCCAGCGTGTTGCAGCGGCAGGATCGGTGTTCAATTCTCGCTTGCTTGATATTCTCAAAAAGCTTTTCAATGCCGTAT
>JAAENI010000138.1 GCA_024224595.1 Hyphomicrobiales bacterium | reverse complement strand
TGCGCAACGTCCCCTGATCATTTTTTCGAGCCAGAAAATACAGAGGACCTGATCAAGTCATTTGAGAGCATCGGAAAAAATACCAGCGAAAAACTGGTTCTGTCAAAATAGGCGTGAGGGTTGAGCCTGCCGCATCCTGATAGACTTCTAAGGTGTATTAGTTCGATGCCGCCATGGAATTATCTTGAGGGCTAAGTCAATTCACCATCGATTACGCTCAATGCAATTAGTCAGTGAATCAGATGTTTCCGGAGGCTACGACCGGCATTGCAAAAACCCCGCCGAGTTAAGTGGGGTTTGGTAGCAGATTTCAGCAAATTGATGGCCAGCGCGGCGATTTTAAACTGGGAACTGGTGTCACCAGGAATTCCAGTAGAATTTCCCAATGGAAAATCATTGAACAAAAAACGTGGCACGCCGACGTGTTCTACGATGTCTTTTGCACAGAACCAATGATCACTGTAACAACTTCCGTGGCCTCCAATTCCCGGGCGTCGATCGCCATCGACTGGTGACAGAAAGGACAGCTGGAAATCAGTATCGCCGCATCTGTTTTATCATGGAGACATCTTCGGACAATTTCCCTGCTGTGCGTATTGATTGTTATTTTGTGTGAACGGTTGGTGGGCAGACCGTGGGACTGCGGCGCAATTTGGCCAATTATCCCTTTTGACTGCAGTTGCTTTGGTGCCTTCAGTGGAAAACATGTTCCCTGGCCTCTGGCGCTCGTGTGGTCCCGGTCAATTGCGATATGAGAAATACGAAGATCCGGTTTGGTTCGGGTTGATCCTGAATAGACTTTAGAGAATTTGGCGGCCCCATTATCCGGGTCCCTGGTCATCTTTGTCAGATTGTAAAGGTGCTGCAGTTGTGATGATGGAGATTGTTGCTTCATGCAATGGTTTGGACAGGCGGGCGAACGGTACATCCTCAAAAGATGCCCAGCGATAGGGTGTCGGATAACCGCGCGCGAGGTAACACTCTCGAATGCGTTGAATGTGGTTGAGCGGCTGATTCATGTTCACGATATAGCCATGGACCGCGTCTTTTTTCAATATTTGGCGGTTGAGGAACTGTCAGCGTTCTGCACAATCTTGATTTACGGGCTTGATTTACGGGCTTGATTTACGGGCTTGATTTGTATGTAGGCCTAAGCTGTATTTATTTGACATGAATTGGTCGCTGTTATCTCAACATCATAGGCAATCCTAATCATTGGCAGCAACAGGGTGCCAGTTGCACCCGGATTTTGGCTTTGTAGTTTGCGCAGCGCGCCATATCTGCTTTTGAGTACGAGCAACAATTCGTGATGAGACCAGTCGTTACGATAACCGATGCAAAATTGTTTCAATTGCCATTCGCGCCGCTCAATATAGCTTTTTATCCGGTGCTTTTCTGCTTTATGCAGGGTATGGCTAATTCGATCACGCAATAAATTGATCAAAGTATCATCAAAAAGCACCGGCATCACCTCTCCATAAGCTTGCAGAAAAATAGCGGTAATTTTACCAGTTGTCAATATAATTCGGTAAAATTACCGCTATTATGATTGATTTGTTATCCATTGAGGGAGGTAAAGTTATCACTCTTCTGAAACCCGGTATCGTACCCGACCGACAATCCTGATGGTTTCGCCTTCATTACCACTAACGCGCAGCGGCTTCTGAAATCTTGGATCATCTGATTCGGGCACCAGCCAGTATGCGCCATCAGGGTCGCGGTGAAGGGTTTTTACCGTACATTCGCGTTCGTCGCTGGTATCAATACGCTCAATAATATAGCGTTTTCCTGAAATTAGTTCTTCCTGAGTTTCGTGAATATTGTCATAGATCAGCACAGTGCCTTCTTCATAAATTTTGTTCATTGAAGGTCCGCGCGTTTCGGCGCCATACAGACTGACATTACTGAATTTACCATCAGCGGGGACGGGAACGGTGTACCATTTGCCTTCTGTCCATTGGATTGACTCGTCCCAAAGTCCAGCTTCTACATGGCTTTTTACAGTTACCAGGCGTATTCTGCTTCTGTCAGGTTGTAACGGTTTTGAATTTTGTTCATTCAATTGAAAGTTTGCAATGTTGTCGTTTGCATTACCGTAATTGCTGATAAAATCACCGCCTGGATTGTCGCCTTCCAGAAGCCATGCCGGGGTAGTCCCTAATACTTGTGCCAGGGCCTGAATTGTTTTCGTCGAAACACCCTGGCCAGAATTGGATTTCACCCGCCTTTGCATATTGCGGATCGCATCCTCGGTCAGGCCAGCCTTTTTTGAGGCCGCCCGAGCGGAAAGTCCGGCCAGTTTCAATCTATTTTCAATTCTTTCGAGGATTTCTTTCATGACGCCTGTTTATAGAGAGTTTCCCGATTCGACAAATGCGGTATTTTTACCGTTGACAATGCGGTTATATTACCGTATTTTGATTGCATAAGCAAGAATCAATTTTATTATTTGCCAGTTGTCCCCGTTTCGCGTGAGTTTTCCGTTCAACCTTAATCGTTTGGACGAGGCAATTAATGTGGCTGATTTTTGCGGGTATCAAACAGGCAGGAACGATCTGAAACGCATTCAAGCATACAAGCGAGGAACTGATGGCGATTGAAAGTGACAGAAAATGGCGGATGATCACTGGTTGCAGACTAAATGAGGGAATTGTTGATGTTGAGCACTTTACTGATGATCTCAGCGATATCCAGGCATTGATCGATTTTGGACCTGATGAGGACAGTGTCATAGATATCCGGATATCCCAGAACGCAAAAGACGGCAAGAAACCTTGCAAAGGGCAGGCTTGATGACCGGGAAAAAGAGAGGCGTGAGGTCTCAAGGTAATGAAAGTCAGAAACATGGAAAATTATTGGGCAGTGCGCGCAACTCTGCAACAGATCGCCGAAATCAGCTGGAACAGGGTGCCAGACGCATCAACCGGACTGCGCGCCAATATATGCGAGATCAGCGTTTCATCTGGAACGTGCTATTTGTACCACCGCAAAAAGAGTATATAGCCCAGAAAATTATATCCCAATGGATTGACCAGAATAATAATTGCCTGAGCGGGCATCCTATTGGATGTGTCTATCTACCCTTAAACGCACGATGGAGACGTGAAAATCGGTTTACGCGTAAAAAGAAGCGATTTGCTTACCCTGTTGTTCCGGGCTGTTTGTTTTTTGCCATGCAGATCGATGTGAATTGCTGGTATGAACTTCTCAAGCTGCATATTGTATTGGGTGTGATGAGTGTCGCCAACAAGCCAGTTTGTATTTCAGGCAGAGACCTTGAACAATTTATCAATCTAAATCGCGAAGAAATTGAAGATCGACTCAAGCATCCCTTTAGTGATGACACAAAAACACTGGTTTGCGGTGATCAGGCAAATGTTGTTGATGGTCCCTTTGAAGGGCATCTGGTCGATATAAAGGCAATAAATGGCGAGAATGCAAAAGTTTTATTGAAATTTTTAGGCGGTAATCAAGAGGTTGCTGTCGCAATGGATCGATTAAAAAATGTATCTTGATGGGGTGGTTGCATGCAAAGAAATTAGTGGGGTTTTAGAGGCCTATGGCGTGAATATTTCCACTGACACTGGTTGGCATCTCCGTTGGGGAAAGAAAGTTGATCTTGCAATTTCCTGTAAATTAGCAAACAGCGATAGCGACTTTTTAACGTGTGGAAAACAATAATTCAGAAACAAAAAAATCCTTGGCTTTGCTTTTACCATTGCTGCACCGTCCAATTTATTTTTCGACAATGCGTTTAGTCAAGAAATTCAATATAGGATTGTAAATTTCGGAGTGCTGACACATTCCCAGCATGGCAAGGGCATTGAAATTCTGGTGCAACCTAGTTCTTTGCCTGAAAAAGGCCTCGCTGGTATTGGCCAAGCTACACTGGCAAAAATCTGTAGAGCATATGCACCAAAAGTAATTCCAATTGTAATAAAAGAAATAGGTTTTTCAGAGGCGCAATTTGTTAGTGTTCGCGTACTATCCGGGAGTTCAATAATCAGTAAGTATCTTTTGCAAGTTTATACAATTGAAAATGGAACTTGCGGCAAGGAACTCAACTAACTTGGCATTAAAAAAGCACTTAGTAGATTAGAACGGTATTTTTTCTCGTTTGTAGGATTGTGTACTTCTCGCCGAGAAGGAGACGTACCCGAAACTAAATCCCAACTTTTGATGTAATTATTAGGCAGCAATCAAAAGGTTGATATCGAAATTGGCCGGTTATAAATGTATCTTGATGCAGTGATTAAAGTGAAAAAAAATCCAATTTTGAAGACGCATGAAGTGACTGCCCAATTCTGGGTTGGCTGGTAAGGCGGTGGCGAAGCTGAGGAAAGGAATTCTTACGCAAGGTTGACGCTGAATTTAAGATTTGTCATTCAATGCGCATGGGGATTGCGAATTCCCCGTGAGGCGTCAGCCGAAGTTTCGCGTCCATCGAACTTTCATACAAAGGAAGGAGGACGCTGTGCCGTCTCCAGCAGAAATATTCGTTTCCCAGCTTTCGCGTTTAATTGGCCTGCCAGACGCTCTGGTGGTCATTGATATCTGTCTTGATGAGGATTTCGCTGAGGATCGAACCTGTGAGGGCTTACCTGTTGAAAGGAAAGCGGGGAACAGACACCTCTCAAACATTTTGATGATGATGGTTAACTGAAATAATGGTTCTGGCTGTTATTGTCTGCTTGGGTGCGATAGGCTTCGGCATCCAACCGGTTGCAAAATTTCAGGGCGCATCGCTGGATAAAATACTGCCATTATCATCAAGGGTTTTGCTGACTTCATATTTTGTATGAAGTCAATAAAAGATTGGTTTCGGTTTTTGCTATACCCTCGATATTCTGGATGAAATTGAGCGCGCCGTCAAATTCCTCGAGATTTTCAGTAGATAATTCTGCGATGATATCCCAACTGCCGTTAGTACTGTGCAAGGTTCGAATTTGCGGCAACCCCGCCAGAATTTTTATTACTTCTTTAGTTTGACGCGCCCGCGCCTGAATTAATGTGATAGCGCGAATACGCAGTGTATCTGCATCGGTTTTCAACCTCACACTAAACCCCTGAATAATGCCGCTATCTGTTAGTCGGTTAATCCGATTTTGGAC
>JAAENI010000137.1 GCA_024224595.1 Hyphomicrobiales bacterium | reverse complement strand
GCGCAGACGTTTTACGTTGGCGCACAAATAATGTGCTGGACATTTATTATTCACTACGGAATGACTCTCGTGGGTTTAAGTTCAGCACAGGCACAAAATTATAATATTGTTGCAATGGGCATTTTTCTTGCGAGTCGGTTTATTTGTACGTTCATACTGAAGTACATATCATCAGGGTCATTGCTTGGCGTGCTTGCTGTTGGTGGTGGTTTGCTGACTGCTGGGGCAATATTCTTGCAGGGTTATGCAGGCCTTTATTGTCTTATTGGTGTGTCTGCCTGCATGTCAGTGATGTTTCCAACAATTTACGGAATCGCACTCAATGGGCTCAGTCCGAATGATGCCAAATTAGGGTCAGCTGGGTTGATTTTTGCGATTGTTGGAGGTGCGTTTATGCCGCGTTATCAAGGAGCAATGATTGACGGAGCCGGTATGACGATCGCTGGGCAGGCGCTTGAATCAGTGCGACTTTCATTCTTTCTTCCGCTCAGTTGTTTTGTCGTTATCGCAATTTTTGGTTTTGCGGTTGCAGTATGTTCTCCAAAGCCAGTTGCAGAATCTTGATCGATAGAACGTTTCGTTCCACATGAGTTTCCTAGTCGGTGAGAAATAATCCATGAGTTCAACCCCCACAGTTTGGAGCGGTGTTCTTCCGCGCGTTGGTATTCGTCCAACAATTGATGGTCGACTTGGTGGAGTTCGTGAATCATTGGAAGACCAGACAATGAACCTCGCCAAGCGAGTTGCAGAATTAATATCGAGCGAACTGCGGTACCCAAATGGAGAAGCAGTCGATTGTGTCATAGCAGAAACATGTATCGGTGGCGTTGTTGAGGCAAACGCATGCGATGACTTATTTCGTCGCGAAAACGTCGGTGTTTCACTGACTGTGACCCCCTGCTGGTGTTATGGTAGCGAGACCATGGATATGGATCCACTGCGTCCCAAAGCTGTGTTTGGAT
>JAAENI010000136.1 GCA_024224595.1 Hyphomicrobiales bacterium | reverse complement strand
TCAAACAATACTTGTGAGCGAGCAGTCAAGCCGGTGTCCATTGGGCGCAAGAATTGGATGCTTGCTGGTTCCGAGCGTGGTGGCAAAGCCATGGCAATCGCCTTCACCTTGATTGAAACGGCTGAACTCAATGGCATTGATCCCCAAGCTTGGCTCACCGATGTCCTCAGCCGTATTGCAGATCACAAGATCAACCACATTGACGAGTTGCTGCCTTGGAATTTCGTTGCGGATGAATAGCCATAGAGGCGCTTACTAAGAACCTATTGTTGAATTGGATAAACATTTTTCATGAACGATGCCAGGCGCTGGCCCAACTATTCCACGTGCTAACAATGCGATCAGCGCACCCGGCAGCGCACCCCATCCCAAAAAGATTATTAGAGGGAAAGGATCCGTCCAAAAAATCAATTTAGGAATGATGAAACCCAGCACAAATCCCGCCATTCCATACCAAAAATAACGGTCACGGTTGAAACTGCGAAACGTAAGATGAATTGGTAGCCCGAATAGAATGATTGATGGGTACGAGAAACCTAGCCCAAGCCCAATGCCATCCAACAAATGGAGTGGCATTGCACCGTTTCTGAAGGCAATAGAGTTGGCAATTGTCACAAGAATGCTGACAAGGATTGGCGCAATAACAATTGCCGCATAGAGTCGTTTTTCTGACAGGTGTTTTTTCATAACAACTCCTATATAGTTTGGTGCGGTTGGCAATGACAAAAACCGGCAGTAGTCAGATCCGACATCCCCCAGATAGATTTGATTGGCGCTGTGACATTGACATATCGGCCTCTTTTGCTCAAGTTTGCGGTTCTCGGGTAGTGAAAACTAATCCCTTCAGAAATCGCGCCACTTCAGTGCCATCGAAACCACCCTCAACAATCAGGTGGTGCCCATTGGAAAGGGCAATCTCTACACGGCCATGAGAACCGCAAGCCATGTCCGGTTCTAAAACAGAGTGAAGCGGTTTGGGCTCTTCGCAAACTTCAATCGGCAGAAAAACAGCGACCTCAGTCTCGTCGTAGTACGGCACAAAACGCTCATTTTTCAGCCAGCTGAATATCTTTTACCAGAGCGACCGCTCGCTGTCTTCGGTAAATAGCTGCTGCTTCTTTAGTGCAGCAACTGTAAGATCATGATGTTCGTCATGTGCAGAAATGCACAATGCAGTGTTTTTTTTCGTACACCTCCGACAATGATGATGAAACACCGATGATGAAATGCATTGCGAGGGCTCTGAGGAACCTGGCACCAGTTTTTCCGGGAACAATTCTGAACTAGCTAATGATCAGGAAAATGATCAGGATACCCCTGAATGAGCTGCTTTCCGCCAGTCTACGAGCGCTCCTCCATCAATATTATGGGATACCCGTCATAATTGCCACAGGTCACATAGTGCATTAAGTGGAAAACGGGCTTTGGAATACTCGGAGGAAAGCTTTAAAAAGTGCCCGGAGATGTGTAAGATAAAACTCCAAATAAAGCTATTTCTAACACATTGCGTCGATCAAAAAACCAACCGGATTGACGAACTGCTGTCGTGGAATTAACTTATCGATGAATGACCAGCAGGATGCTTACGATAATTTCTTCCTGCTAGCGGAAAAGAGCGTTTAATGAAAATCGCATGTGTGACATTGCCGGAGCGCGGCGCTACCGATCATATTCTTACAGAAATCGCTGAAGAATTGCAGGCCATGGGTCGCAAGCTCATCGGTATCGTCAAGGTATCAGAATACCAAAGCAGTTTTGCAAATGGCTGCGATATGGTGGTTCGCGTTCTACCCGAAGGACCTGAGATCAAGATTACCCAGAATTTGGGCAAAGGTTCAGATGCGTGTCGCCTCGATCCAGGCGCGATTTCGGAAGCTGTGACAAAAGTTGAGACTGGTCCAATGGAGAGTGCCGATCTTTTTATCCTCAACAAATTTGGTCCGGAAGAGGCTGCCGGGCGAGGATTTTGCGCGACGATCGGTGCCGCGCTAGAGCACGATATTCCCGTCCTGATAGGCGTGGGCGAGGGAAGCAAAGAGGCATTTGCACATTTTGCCGGTGCATTTCATGTTATAACTCTGGTGGACAAGCAAGCCATCTTTGACTGGTTACAAGCGACCAGCCTGATCAACACCACAACGCTCGAACAATGATAATCTGCTCATCTAGACCGTTTCTTGTTTACACGGAAGCATTTGATGAACTGGATTGGTCCACCGAAGGTCGTTTATTTACGTTTTCTGGACAGCGTTATGCTTTTCTTGTGGTCAACCAGACCACGGCGAAAATCATGCCTTGCCAGTAAACGTGAATAAACGGTCAAATGATTCCGTGTAAACAAGAAGCGATCTAGCAGTGTATCGGGCAAGCTTCGCAACAACGTCGAATGAAGCGATTGGAAGGTGCCGCTGGTCGACCTCTTATGGATTCAACACTTGGGAATGTAGTTGAACTTGATTTAGTTTGTGGTCTGTCCATAATTCGGTATCAATATCGGTGATGTTATTATGCGGGGCAGGGCGTGACATTTCGAATCTGGAAGTACATCGCATCGATGCCACATTTGTCGCTATATGTTAACAGGATTGTTATCGTTTTTGTTAACCAAAGAATTCGATTGGCTATTCAACGAGTGCCTGTTTTGTTTCGATTGCAGGAGTGATACAACACACAAGTTTAGTGAGTCGAAGCGATCAGGATTGGAAGTATCATTGTGTTGTTGAGATTTTTTTCATTCAAGAATTTGTTCTCTGTTTTGGGAATGCTGAGTGTGCTGGTGTTATTAAGCGCTAGTCCTGCGGCTGCCAGCAAATCAAAAATCGGCGTATTGACCTGTATATCGGGACCCAAGATAGGCCTTGTTCTGGGTTCAACGGTGAAACTGAAATGCAGCTTTGTTAATTACAGAAATGAAACAGAGAATTACACAGGTCGAATGAGCCGGATTGGTCTGGATATCGGCATTACTGCTGGTACCGCGATTATCTGGGCAGTTCTAGCAGTCCAGCAAAATTATACACCAGGTTCTCTGGCGGGCACTTATGTAGGAGTGTCACTGGAACAAACGACCGTCATTGGTACTGGCGTGAATGTATTGGTGGGTGGTTCAAAAAAATCAATAACGCTTCAACCGTTTAGCGGTCAGGGCCAGGTCGGGCTAAGCATCGCTGCGGGCATTGCAAAATTTTCATTAAGAAGAAGCAGATAGTTCACGTTGACCGGCATGTGTATCACCATCAAGGCCAGTGCAGGAAAACCCTGAGTTCGCTGTTTCATACGAGGTTATATTCAGGCTTACACTCGCACGGAAAACAATCGCGTTAGGCGGGATCCGCCGAACGCTCACCCATCGAATTCAAATATTCTTGTAATAAGTCCTTTTTGACAAAGCGGCGAGAAAAGCATACTAAACAACATCTTACGTCAAATAGCTAATAATCCACCACATCAAAAATGTTCCATAATATATATTATGCGATCAGCGGATGTAGGCGCAAAGTACAAACGCGACGCTTTGGCAAGTTATTAAAGCGGTAATACGAATCCTTCCTGTGTTTGAAGACTCCTACCCTGATTTTCATTCATCCTGCTTTAAACGTTGGCATACCATTGGATATCATTTGAGTATCTCATCCCATCGGTATCAATTTTTTCCACCCGGTTTACGTTTAGCCTTCCAAACGCCAACAGCATCTTTCTCATAAACTTCTGCATCAGATGAAATTTTGATATATTCGCCATCGGCCCAGCGTTGGGCAAAATTGCTATAAAAGGGTGAAAGAAAATTCCCGCTTTGCCCGGTGGTTTGTATGTAGCGTGAATTATCCAGGTCGGCAAAATCATAAATGGCGCGATAGGAGGATGAATGGCGATTGTAGAATGGGTTTTTCTTGCCGAAATTGGTCTGGCCCCGAAGCAGAGTATAAGGGCCACCGGCACTTTCTACTTCAACATTATACAGTTTATCCAGCGGTGGTACATTGGCAAATGGCCGATGTTCGCCGTAAGCGATATGAGCCTGCCCCCATCGCCAGGATTTCCAGTCATCACCAAAATCCTTGCGTAGTTTTGCCAGAGATCCTTTGAAACTCTCAAATACAATTCTACTACAGCTTTGGCGTCCTTTTCTGTTTTGATCATCACACCAGTCACGAGATCCGCCTGACCTGAGTATATCAAGTATCACGGAGATATTGCCCCGGGCAAACAACGAATACTCATCACCCAGATCATCCTTGAGTAGATTCTCGGACAATGTTTTAAACCAGGCCATCATAATCAAAGGAATATTGTCATCCCTTGTCATGCGTCCATCCCAGTTTTTGATTGCAGTGATGATATTACGATTGACCGAAACACCAGCCTGTAGTCGATCAATGACTTCGTTTCGAAATTCAACCAAAGCAGGAGAAAAATCATCGCGGTGACCAGCCATCATACTGGCCATGTCATGAGGCGATTGGCTGTCAGCAATAAGTTTTTTGATACGCTGACGACGATAATCCTCGGCCCAATCCCATGTAATATGTTGATGATAGGTCTTTTTGGTGAAGTTTGAATTAGCCGAATACAAGATCCCGCTAACCGGATTTTTGTATCTGGGCAACTGATCAAATTCGAGGAAACCTTGCCATTCATACTTGGGCAGCCAGCCCGGTACAGGTGCCCTGCCCATAATTTTGTTGTCCGGGCTGCGTATAGCAACACGAGCCGGTGCTATGATTCCGATATTACCATCACTATCACCAACAACAATTGATTGCATCGGCGATAACATGGATTTCGTAGCATCTATAAATCCATCGACGTTTTTAGCATCGGCGATTCTGGTCATCGCATCAATGGAGGTATCTTCATTGCTCAATGCCAGCCATTTCAGCGATGCGACATGATTGACCGGTAAATATTTTTTGATGTTTCTAAAGCCATCGGGCAGTATCGGGCCATGTCTGGTCAGACGAACAACATGCTTAATGTCAGGTAATCCTGATACTTTTATTATTTCTTCTCTTGTATCAAACTTTTTCCAGCCTTCATCGGTCAGATATTCATTGTCATTTTCCGGATTAATTTGCTCTATATAAATATCCTGAGAATCAAGATTACTGGTCGTGAACCCCCAGGCGACGTTATCGTTGCGACCCAACAGTATTAGTGGAATAGAGGGCAGACTAGCGCCAATGATATTATGCTTTTGCCCCTCGTTTACCCAGGAAAGATGAGACAAGTACCAGATTGAAGGTGCGGTTAAACCCAAATGCGGATCGTTGGCGAGCAGGACCTTGCCGCTCTTCGTGCGCGATCCCGAAACAACCCAGTTATTGGATGCAGTAATGCCGGTTGACCACACCAGATCAAAATAGTTCTTTCCTGCCACCTTGCCTGCAATTCCGGTTGCAGGTTCGTTTTTGAAATCGTTTGATGTCAACTTACCGGATTGGCGAAATCCGTAAATTTTACGCAAGTCAGGCAGAGGTGGCGGGTTATCCCCAATATTGTAACTGACAAGATCGTCAATCTCATTCGCACTAAACCCTTTGGATGCCAATGCCAAACGTTTGATTTCACTAGACATATTTCCGCCCAAAGTTAATGCCATAACCTTTAGCGACAACAGGCTTTGCCAGGGTTCCCAGGTTTCGGGCGAATGATTGAGGATCATAAACTCAGACCCCAATGGCGGTTCATATAATCGGGTATCACGATTGAGATAGGCATTGATACCGCGCGCATAGGCCTGCAATAATTCACGGGTTTGTGGCTTTAGAAGTTTATAGGATTCTCGTGAGTGACTCGCCAGGTTAAGTGTTCTGAGATAGATATCAGTGCCAACAGTTTTTTCGCCAAACATCTCGGACAGGCGTCCCTGCCCGGCCATGCGCAATGTCTCCATCTGCCAAAGTCGATCCTGTGCGTGGACATATCCCTGGGCGGCAACGACATCAATAATTGATTGACCGATGATATGCGGGACAGATTCCTGGTCACGGACAATTCGAATGTCTTCACCTAACCCGGATATATGGGCTATGCCATTGTCACGTGGCAGGGTTCTTGAAATATAGGCGTAGCCGGCAGTGCCTAGGATTATTACAATAACTGTTACTACGCCCAAAATTGCCAGTATCCATTTTGTAATTTTGCGCATAATAGTAAGTCCAGTTATTATTCAGTGAATCAAATATTGAATAGTATATTGTCACAGGAGGGATTTTCAAATGGCAAGAGTTGCTTTTATTGGTCTGGGTGTAATGGGGTATCCCATGGCTGGTTACTTGGCCAAGGCCGGGCACCAGATTAAAGTTTATAACCGAACAGAAAAAAAGGCCAATGCCTGGTTGAAAGAGTATAATGGGGTCAGTGCCCCTACTCCCGCAAAGGCGGCTGAAGACTGTGATTTTGTCTTCGCCTGTGTTGGAAATGATGACGATCTGCGGTCGGTGACCCTGGGAGAAGATGGTGCCTTTGGTGCAATGAAATCGGGATCGGTATTCATTGACAATACCACTGCTTCTGCAGAAATCGCGCGCGAATTAGCGCAATTTGCACAGGAAAACAAATTTGGATTTCTCGATGCACCGGTGTCAGGTGGCCAGGCAGGCGCAGAAAATGGCGCACTGACGGTTATGGTTGGCGGCTCCATCCAACATTTTGAACGCTGCAAGCCACTGATTGATTGTTTTTCAAAAATGGTAGGTCATATGGGCCCTTCAGGCAGTGGGCAATTGGCAAAAATGGTCAATCAGATATGCATTGCCGGACTTGTTCAAGGCCTTTCTGAAGGAATTAACTTTGCTCAAAATGCTGGTCTGAATGTGGAAAACCTGATTGACGTGATTTCACAGGGGGCGGCCGGTTCATGGCAGATGTCGAACAGATACAAAACCATGAATGAAAGTGAATATGAGCATGGATTTGCAGTAGAATGGATGCGAAAAGATCTGCAAATTTGCCTGAATGAGGGCAAGAACAATGGATCTCAGCTCCCTGTTACAGCGCTTGTCGATCAGTTTTACGCAGAAGTACAGAAAATGGGCGGCAACCGCTGGGACACATCCAGCCTTCTTGCCCGGCTAAAAGTATTCAACAAAAAAGGCAACTGAAATCTAGCAGGCTGTCGGACTTGAGCAATTATTGAGAACAGAACTGGAATTGAGGTCGATATTTCGATCATTTGAGGCGAATATCGGGAATATTTAACGAAAATGAGTGAAAAATCGGACCAATATCCAG
>JAAENI010000135.1 GCA_024224595.1 Hyphomicrobiales bacterium | reverse complement strand
GCCTTGATATTCTGGCAAAATCGCCCACATTAAGCTGGCTTCCGGCTGCATCAAACTGTTTTTCTGAGCGCCAAACATAGGCAACTGTGTCATTGGCAGCCAAATTGTGTTGATACCGCACAAACCCATAAACTCACCACCCTCTTGCAGCTCAACAATGCGGTCGCCGGTAGGCGGCTGGGTTAAATTTGTAAGGGCAACATGGTTTAGCGCATTCCACTCCGTATACAGTCGACGGGCTGCAAGCTGTTCGTCCGGAGTTTGAGACATATCTATCCAGTCAACTTCACGGTAGAGTTGGTGAGCATTTTGGAGGTCGCTGGGGATAAACGGCCGTATCTGCAACCGTTCCGTTGTTAAAATCGGAAGTATCATCATTCACTAAAACTGAATATCCACAATTCGGTGATGAGACACAAACCCGGCCTTCTCAATCGTTTTGCGCGAGACAATATTTTCTACGGCGCAAGAGCAGATTGGTACGGTGTTTTGACTGTAGCAATAGGCTTTCAGTTGAGTCAATATCCATGCACCAATTCCCTGCCGCCGATATTTGCGATCTACTATCATACCGATGTCGGCAAAGGGAGGCTGGTTCTTGTTAATGCGATATTCTCCAGTGCCCAGCAATTCCTCACGATTATACAGGCCAAAGGATTGCTTCTGTTCAATCAAAGAAAGTACATAATTTCTGTGGTTGCCAAAGTTCGATTCGATTGCGTCAGTGTCTTCAAATTCATTGTTACGACCGTGAAAATCAAGCAAAATATCCAAATCTTGCAGCGTTGACAATCTAAACTCAGCCTCTAGATAGACGGGCAAGTCTTGCCTGCCCCGACGCAAATCCTGAAAGAGATACGTACTGACAGATACCTGCTTTTGCACATCCAGGCAGAGGGACAGGGCAACGGGATCGATGGTGCTGGCAACGGCCGTTTCCACCCATTCACTCCCGATAACAGTTGCAAACAACTTGCCAACCTGCTGCAAAAAATCATCAGCTACATAGAATTGGAGCAAACGTTTGTCATAGCTAGCCGCAAAATAGCCCGCGCAACGGCCGTTTACCAGCATCTCCCAATGTGGCGCGGGGTCAATAATAGCAGCTTGCCAATACCCATCCAGGGGGGCTATCAATGTTTTCAGATATGCTTTTTTCAGATCACTAATCTTGTTGCTGTTTGAAAGCAAATTTAGCTGAATCATTATAGTTTTTGCAAACGGCCATAATCCATTGCCAAATATGGCAAATCCGCTTCAATTTTCTCTCTACGTCCCCGCATAAAGTTTGCAACCCAGGGATCGTCCTCTAACTTATCGAGATCAAAACTGCGGTGAATGACCGCGTACAGATCAATTTCCCGATATTTGAGAAAATGAGGGATTTCCAGCAACCATTGAGAGTCAAGCACATTCTCTTCCTGATAGCCGCGCAAAAAATGCTGAATAAATTCAGAACCAAAATTAAGCGCGTCAGGATGATTGGTGACGGCATAAAACAGCACCATGGCAATATCGTAAACATAATGACCATAAGCGCAATCATCAAAATCAAACAGCGTGATAGCGTAATCCTCATCCACAAAGAAATTACCGCCGTGGGCATCTTGGTGAATTAAACCATAACCGGCATGATCCTTGGGCAAAGCGATTATGGTTTGGATGACATCACGCATGCGTTCTTGCACAATAGGCTGGTCGGCGGGCAGCCAATCGTCTATCCGCATAATGGGATCATCCCACTCTGGACGTCTCCAGGCGGGATTGGGCAATTTATAATCTTTGCTCAAGCGATGAATCTGGCCGATGAGACGGCCGTAAAGCCCAAACAAGCGCTCATCCCACTTCTGCATTTGCCAGGCATTGCCCCCTTTAGCTTTCACAAAGGCGGTTGCCATAAATTGACCATCCTGACCATCATCTATTGCTTCTACCAGATTGCCATCTTCAGACAAAACGGCCTGCGCCACACCTGCACCACCTGCTGCCAGATAGTTGATCCAATCGACCTCGCCCTGAATCAATTCAGCCGTGGGCCGCTTGCTGTGACCAATACGCAGAATGTAATCACCATGATTTTTGGCAAATTCATACATAAAGCTCTCAAATCCG
>JAAENI010000134.1 GCA_024224595.1 Hyphomicrobiales bacterium | reverse complement strand
CAAAGGGTATCAAAGAAGGCGCTAGTTTTGCTTTTCCAACCTGATTGAAAAGAGTGGTGGGGATATGATTGCAAAATCACTGTGAATTTGTGATCTAAAGATGCAACATGACTTGTAAGCAGGATCATGTTGCTAAATTTTGGTAGAATTTTTAAAAAGAGATTTGGCAGTACGAAGAGTCTGTTCAAGAATACAAAAAAGGCTTTGGGAGAATAATATGTCTGCACCCGGTGAAAACCTTCGAATAAATTCAGATCGTCTGTGGGAAACGATTCATAAGATGGCGGAAATTGGCCCTGGAATTACCGGTGGTAGCAACCGACAGACCGTCACCGATGAAGATGGCGAAGGACGCCGACTATTTCAGAAATGGTGCGAGGAAGCCGGCTGCACCATGGGTGTTGATCAGATGGGCACTATGTATATGCGCCGGGAAGGAAGCGATAGCAGCGCTTTACCGGTTTATGTGGGCTCTCACCTGGATACCCAACCAACTGGCGGACGTTATGATGGTGTGCTGGGTGTATTGGCGGGTCTTGAAATAGTGCGCACGCTCAATGATCTTGATGTCAAAACCAAACACCCAATTGTCGTCACCAACTGGACCAATGAAGAGGGAACGCGCTTTGCTCCCGCGATGCTGGCGTCGGGAGTATATGCCGATATGCTGGAGCAGGATTGGGCTTATGAAATCGAGGATTCGGAAGGTAAAAAGTTTGGTGATGAACTGGAACGTATCGGCTGGAAGGGTGAAGAAGAAGTGGGAGCGCGTGAGATGCACGCGTTTTTCGAACTCCATATCGAACAGGGCCCAATTCTGGAAATTGAAGGAAAAGACATTGGCGTGGTTACCCATGGCCAGGGGCTAAGCTGGACCCAGGTGACTGTCACTGGCAAAGACAGTCACACCGGGTCCACACCCATGCCGATGCGAAAAAATGCAGGACTGGGCATGGCCAAAATACTGCAGTTGGTCGATGAGATCGCCTGGTCGCACAAGCCGGATGCAGTTGGTGCCGCGGGGCACATTGACGTTCATCCGAACTCGCGAAATGTAATTCCTGGAAAAGTTGTTTTCACCGTTGATTTTCGCTCACCGGATTTGGCCGTTATTCAAGACATGGAACAACGCCTCAAAGATGAAGGTGCCAAAATTTGTGAAGAGATGGGCCTTGGCATTGAGTTTGAAAAAGTCGGTGGGTTTGATCCGGTTAAGTTTGATGACAACTGTGTCACAGCGGTACGCAATGCCGCCGAACGATTGGGATACTCACACCGCGACCTGGTCTCGGGTGCTGGCCATGATGCCTGTTGGGTCAATCGCAAGGCCCCTACAGCCATGGTAATGTGCCCTTGTGTCGATGGCTTGAGCCACAATGAGGCGGAAGATATCACTCAGGACTGGGCCAGAGCGGGAGCTGATGTCTTGTTTCATGCGGTAGTTGAGACTGCGGTAATTGTCGAATGAACGATCCCTCTAAAGTCATCCTGTTTGATATTCTGGATGTGGATGAGTCGGATTTCAGGGACTGATATTACCGCGTAGAACTTCTCCAGTCCATTTTTGAAAATCCTTACGGATTTGACGGAGATAAAAAGTAAACGAATTAGTCAGGCCGTGTCCGGTCTGGCAAAATATTCGGCGGGAAACTGCCGCCAATTCAATTCAGGGAGAATAAAATGAACAGCAAAGTCATCAAGAACGGAACCATTGTTACTGCTGACCGCACTTATCAGGCGGACATTCTGGTTGAGAACGGAAAGATTTCCCAGATTGGTGAAAACCTGTCCGCAGACACCACCCTGGATGCTTCCGATTGTTATGTCATGCCTGGCGGCATTGATCCCCATACTCACCTGGAAATGCCATTTATGGGCACTTATTCCACTGATGATTTTGAAAGTGGTACACGCGCTGCTCTGGCCGGCGGCACGACTATGGTCGTCGATTTTGCCCTGCCTGCACCTGGCCAGTCATTACTTGAAGCCATTCAGATGTGGGATAATAAATCGACTAAAGCCAGTTGTGATTATTCCTTTCACATGGCTATTACATGGTGGGGTGAGCAGGTTTTCGACGAAATGAAAACTGTAGTACATGAAAAAGGTATCAACACTTTCAAACATTTCATGGCCTATAAAGGCGCCCTGATGGTGGATGATGATGAAATGTATTCATCATTCCAACGTTGTGCTGAACTTGGTGCGCTGCCTATGGTACACGCGGAAAATGGTGATGTTGTTGCTCAACTACAGGCAAAATTGCTGGCTGAGGGGAATAATGGTCCCGAAGCTCACGCCTATTCGCGCCCACCGCAAGTTGAAGGCGAAGCAACAAACCGCGCCATCATGATTGCGGATACTGCCGGGGTGCCTTTATATGTAGTGCATACATCTTGTGAGCAGTCTCATGAGGCAATCAGACGCGCGCGCCAAAATGGTATGCGGGTTTATGGTGAGCCTCTTATCCAGCATTTGACCCTTGATGAAAGTGAGTATGCCAACAAAGATTGGGACCATTCGGCAAGGCGTGTCATGAGCCCTCCCTTCCGCAATAAAAAACATCAGGATTCCCTGTGGGCAGGTTTGCAGGCCGGTTCCCTTCAAGTTGTGGCTACCGATCATTGCGCATTCACAACGGAACAGAAGCGCAATGGTGTTGGCGATTTCACCCAGATTCCAAATGGTACCGGCGGACTTGAAGACCGCATGCCGATGCTGTGGACCAACGGAGTGGCAACTGGACGCATCACGATGAATGAATTTGTCGCTGTGACTTCAACCAATATAGCCAAAATCCTCAATATTTACCCACAAAAGGGAGCGATTCTTGAAGGTGCAGATGCAGATATTGTTGTCTGGGATCCAAATCTTGAAAAGACCATTTCAGCAAAAACACAACAATCTGCCATCGATTACAATGTCTTTGAAGGCAAAAAAGTCAAAGGGCTCCCCCGCTATACCCTGACAAAAGGCGTTGTGGCAATCGAAGAGGGATCCGTTAAGACTAAGGAGGGCCACGGAAAATTTGTTGCCCGTGAACCATTCCAGGCCGTGAACAAGGCACTTTCCCAATGGAAAGAAATTACCGCACCACGAAAAGTTGAACGCACAGGTATTCCGGCAAGCGGAGTTTAATATGAACCTGCAGCCCACGGAGATATTACCGTTGGCAGGGGTCCTGGAAACGGCCATCTATGCAGATGATCTTGAACAGGCAAAAGCCTTTTATGGTGGTTTGCCTAGTCTTGAAGGAGTGAGGGCAAAAGAGAACTGTAATGTATTTTATAGCTGCGGTGCAACTGTTGTGTTGATCTTTGATCCGGTAATAACAAAATTGCAAACACTAGATGCCCGACTTCCCGTACCGCCACGCAGAACCATTGGAACATCTCATATTTGCTTCAGTGCTCCAGGCAACCAAATTGATAAACGGAAAACATTATTACAGAAAAGTGATATCCAGATAGAATCTGAAATCACCTGGCACAATGGCGCTCGCTCAGTATATTTTCGGGATCCAGCAGGAAACAGCCTCGAATTTGCCCAACCCAGATTATGGGGATACGAAGAAAAGGACGCGAGCGAATGAACGGCAAAACCAAGACCGTAGTATCGGCTGAGAAATTATCTCTGATTTTTGAAACCAATGACGGACCTGTTCACGCATTATCAGAAGTTGATCTTGAAGTAAAAAAAGGCGAATTCGTTTCATTTATCGGCCCTTCTGGTTGTGGCAAAACGACATTTCTGCGTGTCATTGCCGATCTGGAGCAACCAACATCCGGTGATATCCTGGTCAATGATATGACCCCGGAAGAGGCACGTAAAAAACGGGCCTACGGTTATGTATTTCAGGCAGCAGGCCTTTATCCGTGGCGCACAATTGAACGCAATATCGGTCTTCCGCTGGAAATAATGGGCTATGACAAAGCGGAACAGGACAAACGCATTGCGCAAACCCTTGAACTGGTTAACCTGACCGGTTTTGAAAAAAAATTCCCATGGCAATTGTCCGGTGGCATGCAACAACGCGCATCCATTGCTCGTGCCCTGGCTTTTGATGCCGATCTGCTTTTGATGGATGAACCTTTTGGTGCGTTGGATGAAATTGTACGCGATCATCTAAACGAGCAATTACTGCAGTTATGGGGTCGAACCAATAAAACCATCTGTTTTGTTACCCATTCTATTCCTGAGGCGGTATATCTGTCGACCAAAATTGTTGTCATGTCACCGCGCCCGGGAAGAATTTACGAAGTTATTGAAAGTAACCTGCCTCGTGAGCGGTCGCTGGATATTCGCGAAAGCCGTGTGTTCCTTGAAATTGCACATCAGGTGCGCGATGGGTTAAAGGCAGGACATTCTTACGATGAATAAATGGTTTTTAGAGATCAGGATAAAACAATTTGGGATTAGCGTATGCTAGCCGGATCAAGAAGCCTTCCTTTGCTTACTGTTATCGCAGCGATCATCGCGGTCTGGTATCTTGCCGCCGTGTGGCTGAATTCACCGTGGCAGCTGGATCGCTATGAAAAGGCGGGTGTCGACTGGAGTTTTTCGCAGTTGGTTGATGATACACTCGACCAGAAACGCCCTGTTTTACCCGCTGCCCATCAAGTAATAGAGGAAATCTGGAAGACAACAGTATTAAAGAGAATTACATCAAAACGCAGTCTGGTATATCATACATGGATAACACTGTCGGCAACGATGCTTGGTTTTATTTTTGGAACACTGTTAGGTGTATTCCTGGCCGTTTTGATTGTTCACAATCGTGCGGTTGATAAATCAATGATGCCTTGGGTTATTGCCAGCCAAACCATTCCGATACTGGCCATCGCTCCAATGATTATTGTTGTCCTGAACGCGGTCGGCATTTCCGGATTGTTGCCCAAGGCGTTTATTTCCACCTATTTAAGTTTCTTTCCTGTTGTTGTTGGCATGGTGAAAGGGTTACGTAGCCCTGATGCCAGCCAATTGGATTTGATGCGAACCTATAATGCCAGCAATCAACAAATGTTCTGGAAATTACGCTGGCCATCATCAATGCCCTATCTGTTTACTTCATTAAAAGTCGCTGTGGCGATATCTCTGGTTGGCGCGATTGTTGGAGAATTGCCTACTGGTGCGGTGGCAGGATTGGGCGCACGTTTGCTGGCAGGTTCATATTATGGTCAGACAATACAAATCTGGTCCGCATTGTTTGCAGCTGCCGCTCTGGCCGCTACTCTAGTAATGCTAGTGGGTCTCGTTGATCGCATGGTGATGAAACGAATGGGTTTTGTCAGTGGAAGGGAGGGTTGATGAATATATTTATCTATGCCCTGATATTCTGGATCCTTGCTTGGGCGTTCAATGAATGGTATGTGCGACTTAATATTCGCCTGGCACTGTTTCAGCAATTGCGAAACATTCTGGTACCCGTCTTGTTTGGGGCAGCACTTCTGGCCCTGTGGGAAGGTGCAACCAGAGGGTTTAATGTTCCAACTATTTTGTTGCCTCCTCCCTCGATGATCTGGGAGAGAATAATATCTTCAGCCCATATCCTGTGGGCTGACTTTCGCCAAACATTCATGAAGGCCGCCCTGATCGGTTTTATTCTTGGTTGCGGCTCCGGGTTTCTGGTCGCCATTGCAGTTGATCGTTCACCTTTCCTGCAAAAAGGACTTTTGCCGATTGGTAATTTTGTCTCTGCATTGCCAATTATCGGGGTTGCACCGATCATGGTAATGTGGTTCGGGTTTGACTGGCCCTCAAAGGCGGCAGTTGTCATTATTATGACGTTCTTTCCAATGCTGGTTAACACAGTATCTGGTTTGGCCGCATCAGGATCAATGGAGCGGGATTTAATGCGTACTTATGCCAGTTCTTACTGGCAGACCTTGTTTAAACTGCGGTTGCCAGCGGCGGCTCCGTTTATCTTTAATGCCTTAAAAATCAATTCCACTCTGGCGATGATTGGTGCAATCGTTGCTGAATTTTTTGGTACTCCTATAGTCGGTATGGGTTTCCGTATCTCGACAGAAGTTGGCCGAATGAATGTGGATATGGTCTGGGCGGAAATTGCGGTTGCTGCCTTGGCAGGATCCGTATTTTATGGTGTGATTGTTCTCATAGAAAGAGCTGTCACATTTTGGCACCCGTCTGTTCGAAATCGAGCAACGGTCTGATAATTATAAACAGGGAGAATAATAATGAAGAAACTTATGACAACATTACTTGCGGGAGCCATGATGGTTGCTGCTGGTGCAAGTATGGCTGCAGACAAGGTTACCCTGCAATTGAAATGGGTGACACAGGCCCAGTTTGCCGGATATTATGTGGCAAAAGACAAGGGCTTTTACAAAGAAGAGAACCTTGATGTTGAAATCAAGCCCGGCGGACCTGATATTGCCCCAGCGCAAGTTCTTGTCGGTGGAGGTGCTGATGTGGTGCTTGACTGGATGCCATCCGCTTTGGCAACCCGCGAAAAAGGTGCAAAGCTTGTCAATATTGCCCAACCTTTCAAAACATCGGGCATGATGCTGACCTGTCGCAAAGATTCCGGCATTAAAACTCCAGCTGACTTTAAAGGTAAGACACTGGGTGTCTGGTTTTATGGCAACGAATATCCGTTTCTGTCATGGATGTCACAACTGGGCCTGTCCACGGAAGGTGGCGCTGACGGTGTAACGGTCCTTAAACAGGGATTCAATGTTGATCCAATCCTGCAAAAGCAAGCTGACTGCGTTTCAACCATGACCTACAACGAATACTGGCAGATCATTGACGCCGGCCTTTCTGCAGACGAACTGATTGTCTTCAAATACCAGGAACAAGGTGTGGCGACCCTTGAAGATGGTATTTATGTGCTTGAAGGAAAATTGAAGGATGCCGCATTCCAGGACAAAATGGTTCGTTTTGTTCGCGCTTCAATGAAGGGCTGGAAATGGGCAGAAGAAAACCCGGATGCCGCAGCCGATATTGTGCTTGAAAATGATGCTTCTGGTGCTCAAACCGAAAAACACCAGCGTCGCATGATGGGTGAAATCGCCAAGCTGACTGCCGGTTCGAATGGCGCGCTTGATGTAGCTGACTATGAACGCACAGTCGCCACATTGATGAAAGGTGGATCTGATCCGGTGATTTCAATGAAACCAGAAGGTGCCTGGACTTCAATGATCACGGACAAAGCGCTCAAGTAAGCGTTTTTTGAACTTT
>JAAENI010000133.1 GCA_024224595.1 Hyphomicrobiales bacterium | reverse complement strand
CCGGAGGTCTTAGCGATTTCAGTAGGCGAAAAGGTCAGGCTTCTGCCCCAAATCCAGTGGGACCAGACGTACCTTTATGCCGATAGACCCGATGGTGCATGTTTGTTCCACGACACCCATGTGCGGGTGGAAAAAATCTACCGGCGGTGAGAATAGCGGGCAGCGAATTCCAAAAGAACAGGGATATTTTCCTCGCCAGTGGTGAGAGGAAGAATGGGTCAGTGATTTTTTCGGACGTTGGTGACGCAAAAACTCATGCGTCCTTCATTTCAAACCGCTCTGCAAATCGCTGCTTGAAGGCCACCAGATTATCGTGCGACAGCGCCGCCTGCTTGAGTGGTGTATCGAGTTGGGGATCGATTATATTGCTCAAGCTGCCATATAGCGTCGCGTCAATCGATGTGGGTGTTTCGCCAAAGAAATACTGCTTGTCACCAAAGTAATTGGCAATCGCCTGCAGATCAGCCGCGCCAAATGCATAAACCTCCGCGGCTGTGTGCCTTCCCATGCCTTGCCCGTAAAGAGCGGATTTGACCTGCTTGGCCACCATGGAGAATACGAATTTGCGCATCAGCGCGGGCACCATCGAAAAGAAGGCCTCGCGAACAATATCGCCATTCTCGATCCAGCGTGAATAGACCAAAATCCAATATAGATGTTCCTCCATCATCCGGCGGAAAGCCTCTGCAATGGCCAGTTGTTCCGCATTCAAACCAATGTCTGGATCAAACCCGTGCGCTTTCTTCAAATGCACCAGAATATGGGTTGAGTCAGGTATGTGTTTTTCACCGTCGATCAGAACAGGCAGTTTTTTCTTCGGCGTCTTGCGCGGATCACCCGGTTCGATTTTGTAATCAAGGCCGCTCATCTGCATCAAGGCGATGGCTTTTAAAGAAAACGGGCTGGGGCTTTTCAGGCCAAAGGCAGGTGGAAATACTTGTAGTGCGAGCATTGGAGTCTCCTAACCGAAATCCCCCAGATGGATTTGATTGGTGCTGTGACGTTGGCATATTGGCCTCCTTTATTCAAGTTTGCGGTTCTCGGGTGCTCGTTCTGGCTAATTGTTCCTGCTTTTGGTAATGTTTGCGACGATTGTTGGTGATTTTGCCGAACTTCAAACGCAATCCGGCATCTGCGCATGATACGCCCGAGGTCACATTGATGCAGTGTTGTATTGGCTGTCATTCAGCAATCCGGTTTTGTGTTTGATAATCTTGTCGGTAGTATTCAACATTGTGGTTTTCTTTCGTTTTGAGGTTGGTTCGCACCACCATCAAAACGGATAACCACATTCTCGCAAGAGATGCGCCGCGCCCAATTCCCTCCGGTCAAAAGGGCGCGGTGTCAGATTAAGTCGAGTCTTCTACACCTTATGATGTTAACACCAAGGGACTTTGTCGTACCCTAATTACCAAGGGAAATTGACGGATCTATTTGATCAGTAGTTTTCTGAATACTCCATTGTGCGTATTCGGAGATTGCGAAGGATGATTATTATGGATTCAAAAGCCCAACTCACCGTTGATATTATTTCCAAGGTCGCGCAAGGCAAGATTAGCATTATCAATGCCGCCAAGTTGTTGAATAAGTCACGCCGAACAATAGAGCGTTATCTTCAGCGATATCAACAAATTGGTATTCAGTTTGTCGTTCATCGCAATACTGGCAGAACTCCCTCTAATAAAACACCCGATGACATGAAAAGGCAGGTCCAGTCTCTTATAAAAGAAAAATACTATGATGTAAATTTACAGCATCTTGCTGAACTCCTGGAGAAAAATGAAAACATCCAGATTAAACGAGAAACGTTACGTGCCTGGGCGCATGATATTCACCATGTAAAACGAGCCAAACGACGACGATCCCAAGTACGCAAAAGGCGTGAGAGAATGGAATCAGCGGGATTGTTGCTGCAAATGGATGGTAGCCCGCATCGCTGGTTTGGTAATGAAAAATCCTGTTTGATTGCTATTATTGACGACGCTACCAGTGAGGTACACGCGGAGTTCTTTAAGTCAGAAACAACGGAAGGCTGTCTTAAAGTCATGCGGGACCATATTGCGAACAAAGGGCTTTTTAAAACCTTGTACGTGGATAGAGCGGGCATATTCGGCGGGCCCAAGCGTTGCAATTTCTCTCAAATGCAAAGAGCCTGCGAAGAGCTTGGTATAGAGATAATATTCGCCAATTCTCCGCAAGGCAAAGGCCGGATTGAGCGTTCATTCGATACGTTTCAGGATCGTCTTATTCCTGAATTACGTCTGCGAAGCATTAGTGACATGCGAAGCGCGAACCATTACTTGCAAAGCATTTTTATCCCTGAATACTGGCAGCAGACTATTGCCGTGAATGCCAGGAATACAACTTCTGAATTTACGCCTGTCCCTGCGCATATCAATCTGGATGATATCTGTGTACACAAAGAATACCGTAAAATCCGCAATGATCATACGTTCAGCTATGGCAACAGGTTTTACTTAATTGACTCACCGCTCAAATACTCTATTGCCAAACAAAAAATAGAAATCCGAAAGCAATTTAGCGACAACTTTATCGCCTGTTTCGCGGGTCGCCAACTCGCCGTTTCGGAAGTTATTGAGCCCACAAAACCATCAATGTATGACATGGAAATACAAAAGAAAATTGACGCCATTGAACTGGCGGAAAAGTTGGGCAACGTCTCCGAGGCAGCACGTATCAGTGGCTGTTCTCGCGAAACCATCTACAAAAACCGGAAGCTGCTCAAAGAAAAAGGCCCTTTGGCTCTGAAACGGGCATTTCGCCCTGATATCCACCATAAGAATAGAACAGCTGAAACCATTGAGAAGGTCCTAATAGCCTTCTCATTGGAAAACCCTCATCTGGGTCAGGTGCAAGTATCAACTCAATTGAGAACAGCCCATCAGATTGAAATCAGCCCAGCTGGTGTCAGAAATGTGTGGCTAAGAGAAAAAATGAACACCAGTGCCTTGAGGGTGCAAAGGGCCTGGTCATCGCTTGCCGTCGCATAGCAATGAATAGTCAAAGCAAATTGCTTGCCTAGCCAATTGATGGTATGACCCTACGACAAAGTCCCTTGGTTTTTAGTCCGCCAGATTCCCTTGGTAATCACACTTCTACAATTGATTTCAACGCACTATTCTCCTATGGCTATCACTTTTTGCAATCGAAGAGTACTCAAAGTGTTTTGGGAAAAATTTAGCAAGTAAATTGAAACAATCGTTCCTGTTTTCTTTTAACTTGCAAGCAGAAGGATAAAGCATCATGTCAAGCCACAAACCATCAATCAATGCTTCAAGAGTACGTGCTATTTGCCCGGCTTCCAAGTTTTCATACGGCCTTTCATTGATGATTTCACCGCATAGACGGGTAAGTTCAACAAAACGGGATTTATCGCGTTTGTTGTGAATTTTGAGATAATTTGGACGATACTTCACTTGCCCCCAGAAGGCGAACCAAACAGCAAGTTTCTTCGGGGAGCACACTCTCTTGTGAAAATTTGCTTCGATAATCGCAGCCAATTGATCTGCAGGATCAGGTCTGGCAGCGTTCATGGATTCGAACCAGAGATCATAATGCTCGTTCACCAAAAAGCCTAAGGTTTCTACATATAGAGTTTCTTTGCTTTCAAAGTGATAATTGACAATACCTTGTGATAATTTAGCGCCACTGGTCACGAGCTTAAGCGTTGTACCAGTGAAACCGCGCTTGGAGATAGAATCAATGGCAGCCATAATTAGCTGTTTTCGCCTCACATCTCGTGATGCAGTGCGGCTCTTAACTGGTTTATTGTTTTTCATTTCAGTCATGACATTTCCCGGGCTGCGATTGCCTCATCAAGCTCTTGACGCCGTTGTTGCCGGAACATAATTAATGCCGCAATTGCTACACATATGGCCACAAACAGAATGATGATTGTTGCGAGTGCATTAATATCGGGACGTAATCCCAAGCGTATTCGCGAAAAGATGAGAATTGGAAGCGTGTTTGCACCCGGTCCGGTTACAAAACTGGCAATTACGAGATCATCAAGTGACAGTGTGAATGCCAACAACCATCCTGCAACCATCCCCGGCGCGAGACGAGGGAGGGTAATGGCGGTCAGCACTTTAAATGGCTTGGCTCCAAGATCGAGCGCTGCTTCTTCAAGATTTTGATCCATCCCTGTCAAACGCGCCTGAATTATCACCGCAACATAGGCAAGAGAGAAGGTAATATGCGCAATGGTAATCGTTGTGAACCCGCGTTCCGTTGGCCAGCCAATTAATTGTTTCAACGAGATAAAAAAGACCAAGAGTGATAATCCGGTTATAATTTCCGGCATTACGAGTGGCGCAACCAGCATACTACCGAACAAGGTTCGTAATCGAAATCGTCCAAACCGAACCATCGCCAGGCCAGCCAGCGTTCCAAGCAATGTTGCAAAAGTCGCGTTGATCACCGCGATCTTCAAACTAAGCAAGACAGCACTCCAAACATCTTCTGATTGAAACAACACCGAATACCAGCGGGTTGACCACCCGCCCCATACCGGGACAAGCTTCGAAAAGTTGAAAGAATAGATCACCAACAGGATCATCGGTACATACAGGAATATCAGACCTACCGTGAGCATTATTGACAGGAAACGGGAGCGGTTGCGATTCATCCTATTGCTCTGCAGCCTTTCCCTGATAGTACTGATATATAGCCATCGGTAACACCAGCAGGAATAGTAATACAATGGCGACTGCAGACGCTACAGGCCAATCGACATTTCTGGAAAACTCATTGTAGAGCAAGCGACCAATCATTTGCACATTGCCACCGCCAAGCAAATCCGGAACGATGTATTCTCCGGTTGCCGGGATAAAAACCAATAAGGAACCGGCAATGATCCCTGGAACAGTAAGCGGCAAGGTAATCTTGAAAAACGTATTGGTCGGTTGCGAACCCAGATCAGCAGCAGCCTCATTCAACGTTTGGTCCAGTTTTTCCATATTGGCATAGAGCGGCAGGATCATGAATGGCAAATAAGTATAGATAATTCCGATATAGACCGCAAATTCCGTATAGAGCATGCGGACAGGATCATCGATAATTCCCAACCAAATCAGGATATTATTGATTGTTCCCTGATCTGCGAGCAAGCCCATCCAGGCGTAAACACGCAGCAGGAATGACGTCCAGAATGGCAAAATAATTGCAAACAGTAACATTTTCTTTGCTAATGGGCCTGATCGAATAATCCCATAAGCCATTGGATAGCCAATCAACAGACAAAAAAACGTCGATATGATTGAAACCTTCAGCGAATTAACGTAGGTACGCGAATAAAGGTCGTCGTCAAAAATATACAGGAAATTGTCGAATACGATGCGGATTGTCATGATGCCGTTATCGGTCCACTCTATCATCCTGGTAAAGGGTGGGCTTGCGATAACAACCTCAGCAAGACTAATCTTGGCTATAACTATAAATGGAGCCAGGAAAAAAATCAGCAGCCATGCAAATGGCACCAGAATAACAATAGTTCGCCAACCTGACTGCACTCGGCGTAAGACATCAAGCAGCGCATTCGAAAAATGGTTAGCACGTTCGTCTGAGTGATTTACAACGGTCATTTGTTCAGCAACATTGCACTTGAAGCATCCCAATGAAGATAAATCTTGTCTTCCCAGGTTATCAGGTGGGTGCGGTTTTTCGGTCTGATCTGATTTGGTGCAGTCACATCAATTATGCGGTCATCCGCAAGTCGAATTTTATATATAGAAGTATTCCCAAGGTAACCGATGTCGTCGACCATTCCGACGGCCTGGTTTGGTCCTGATTTTTTAGGCGCATTCTTGCTCAGATGAATTTTCTCCGGTCGGATAGCGACCCAAACGGGGCTACCCTCCTTAATCGATTGACCATGATCTATATAAATTTCACCCAATTCGGTAGATACACGCACATGATCGGTGCCGTCTTTCACAATCTGACCGTCAAGAATATTTGCTGAGCCTATAAAGTCAGCAATAAATCTGCTATCGGGAAACTCATATATCTCGGTTGGAGTGCCTGTCTGTACAAATTCGCCCTTGTCCATGACGGCAATCCTGCTGGAAAGCGTCATCGCTTCTTCCTGATCATGAGTAACAACAACGAATGTAATTCCTACCTGTTCCTGGATGTTTGCCAATTCAAACTGCGTTTGCTTACGCAATTTCTTGTCAAGTGCGGCAAGCGGCTCATCCAAAAGCAAGAGCTTTGGCTCTTTTACCAATGCCCGGGCTAGTGCTACACGCTGTCTTTGACCACCCGAGAGCTGTTGCGGTCTGCGCTTTTTGTAATCCTGAAGCTCAACCAATTTTAGAATTCCATCAATCCGGTCATCAATTTCGCTGTTTGGCAATTTGTCCTGTTTCAAACCGAAAGCAATATTTTTCTCAACTGTCATGTGGGGGAAGAGGGCGTAGCTTTGAAACATCATATTTGTAGGTCGTTCATAAGGCGGCACCTCTGACATATCTATCCCATCAATAAGGATACTTCCTGATGTCGGAGTTTCAAATCCAGCAAGCATTCTCAGCAAAGTGGTTTTCCCGCAACCAGACCCACCAAGTAGACAAAACAGTTCGCCTTGATAAATATCCAGGTCAACATTGTTCACGGCAGTGAATTCACCAAATTTCTTGGTAATTCCTTTGATACGGACGAGTGAATCTGCATCCTTATCCAGCCACGGGGTCTCACTGATGTCTTGAACACCGGTGGCTTGTTGACCAACCATCGTGGACCTCACTTTGACAAAAATTTGAAATGTATTCCAACAGTGGAACTCTTTTTGGAGTTACACTGTTGGGCTTTTTTGATCAGCTTCCAGCTTTGAAGTCAGTCCACGTCCTGGTTTGCAGTCGCTCGACTTTTGGAGGCAGCACAGTTGTGGTATACATTTTCGCAACCTGATCAGAGGTCGGAAAAGCTGCCGGGCTGGAAGTTACGGCCTCGTCAACTTGAGACTTTCCTGCGAGGTTGGCAGTCGCATACCAGGTGAAATTACTGTCGGCAGCTCCAACCTCTGGACGCATCACGTAGTTCAAAAACAAATGCGCATCATCAACATTGGTTGCATCCGCAGGAATCAGCCAACCATCAATCCACAATTGCGCCTTGCCCTGACCTTTTGGCAGGAAGAAATCAAGAACAACTCCGGTTTTCGCTTCTTTGGCACTGGACATTGCCAATAAGCCATCAGGTCCCCAGGTGACGGCGACACAAAATTCTTTCTGTGGCATTTTTTGATATGCATAATTATCAAATGTCTTGATATAGGGACGAATTTTGGCAAGCATCTCGCCTACTTTTGTGTAGTCCTCTTTGTTTGTGGAATTAGGATCAAGACCCAAATGTGCCAGTGCCATAGGAATGATATCGCCCGGCGAATCCAGGAACGCAACACCACACTTGGCAAGTTCTTTCATATGCACAGGATCAAATACCAAATCCATCGAACCGATAGGTGCTTTCTGGTAAGTTTCCAATGCCAGAACTTTATTGTAAGTCACTCCATGGGTGCCCCACATATAGGGGATAAAATGCTTGTTGCCAGGATCCCAATCACTGGCAAGTTGTTTCATAATTGCCGGATCCATATTTTTTACATTGTCCAGCTTAGACATGTCGAGCGGCGCTGCGATTCCTGCTTTAATCAGGCGGGCAGTGTCGCCTCCCGAATGGTTGACCACATCATAGCCGCTGCTACCGGCAAGCAATTTTGCATCAATCGATTCTGCAGATTCATAGGCGTCATAGATGACCTTGATGCCATATTCTTTTTCGAAATTGGAGATTGTTTCTTCACCGATGTACTCGCCCCAGTTGGTGACTTTCAGCACTCGTTCTTGTGATAACGCCTGCCCGCCTAACAACAAAATAACTACTGTAGCACAAGACAATGCCTTGAATTTAACATCATTTCTCATATTCTTGCTCTCCCTATGATTTGACGATATTTTGCATGTGTAAATCGTATACTAATTCCGTACCATTTCTCCACAAAGGCAACATATATACATTTGCAACTGCGGACATGAATGGGCTTTAAATATTCTTGCTTTCTTGCTTTACTATCTGAACGTTCAGTCAAAAACTAGTCTGGTTTGAGTAAATAAGTCAAGCTGAATTGGACATAATCTTTCAAAAATTGGAATAAGAATGCTGCCTGGAAAGGTCCTTCAGGTGAATACGTCCGAGCGGCTTTACGAGATACCCTCCACTCGCAAGGCGGCTGAATTCATCGGCTCGATGAATTTCTTCAACGGGCATGTGGAGGCGATCGAAAATGATACCCTGCTCATCGACGCGGGTCCGCTGGGACGGATTCGGGTGATTCCGGGCAACGAGGTTAGCATCCGACCGGGTGACGCGGTCTCTGTCGGGGTGCGTCCGGAAAAACTGTCAATCGGCGACCAACCGCCCGGCAAAGACTGCAACGGAGTCCGGGGAAAATTATCAACGTCGGCCTACTTTGGCGACCGTAATCATTTCTATATTGAGATCGACGGGCTGGAGCGCCCGGTTTCGGTTGCCACGCAGAATGATGCCCACCACGCCGGTGCCGGTGTCAACAATTCGTCAGATGTCTGGTTGCAATGGACTGTGCGCGGGCCGGTCGTCCTGCCCCACAGTTAAGCTTCGCTACCCAGGTTTATAGGCGCGAAAGCGCGCCGGGCGCAATTCACCAGCATCGAGAACGACAGTCAGCGCACGCCAGTTCTCGACAAAAAACGCTTGTTTTTCCTCTCCAAGTGCATTGATCATCTGCTGTTTGAGAGGGCCCTGCATGGCGGCATATTCCTGAAGGGCCTGATTGCGATAGTCGTCAGCGATGTCTTCAAGAGTAATCTCAGTAAATCCGCAGTCACGGAGAATCTCGCCGTAGTTTCCCAGCGTGTCCATGTGGTAGGTCAGGCCTTCCATTTCGAAAAAGTACTTCATGTCATTTCCATAAGGCTTGTCGGACCGCATCCAGTCCCCGGCGGTAAGGATGCCACCGGGTTTGAGAACACGGAAGGCTTCGCTGAAAAACGCATTCTTGTCCTCTATGTGAATCCAGCTGTCTTTGCCGAAAACCACATCGACCTCTTCGTCATCCAGCGGCAACGGACCGGGTTCGCTCAGTCGGCAGGATACGCGCTCAATCAAGCCAGCCCTTTCGACCCGTTCGACAGCCTGTTTAACAAGCTCTTGCTCTACATCCAGACCGATAACCCGGGCCCCGTAATCCGTTGCCAGAATAACGTCAAGTCCTCCTAAACCGCAGCCGATATCGAGAACCAGTTTGTCCTTCAAGTCCAAACCCTTAACGATATCGCGAACCGCTTGCGGCCCGCCGGGCGACAGGAAGCCTTCGCCCCAGATCAGTTCCAGCAAGGCGATCAGCGTATCGTCATATTCGTCTTCGTGGCCAGCATCATTCAACTCAACGTACTCTCTATAGAAATCCCAATGCCAAAGTTTTACATGAGACAGTTTCAGAGTAAAGATATGAAACCGTATCCCGACTCTTGTGACGTTATGCAAGCGTTGCCAGCGCGCTTTTAGTTCACATGCGACACTTTTTGAAAGAGTTGATTCTATCTGGAGTATAGTTATTTAAAAAATTTTCTGATGTTGATGAAGAAAATTACTTTACAGACCTGACTATGCTTCCTACGCTTCACTCGAAATACATTGTCGCGAATAGTGAAAAGCCCATGTACTTCCGCTCCAATCATCCGTTATATTCGGCGCAGAATTCTACAAAAACTGGGCGATGCCCACCAATCCTCCAGAAGGAACGAAGCCATGGCAAACTCATTCCCAACCCATGCCCAGACGGTGATTATCGGGGGGGGGTCGATCGGCTGCAACACGGCCTACCACCTGGTAAAGCTGGGGATGAAGGATGTCGTCGTTCTGGAACAGGGCCAGTTGACCTCAGGCACCACATGGCACGCTGCAGGCCTCATTGTTGCAGGGCTTTTGAAATCCGAGGCAGAGTGCGAAATCTACACACACGGGCGTGATCTCTACGCAAACCTGGAAAAGGAAACGGGCGTTTCCACGGGCTTTCGTGATGTGGGCTATCTGCAAATTGCCAGCAACGAAGAGCGGGTGCACGAAATGCGCCGGGTGGCTCCGTTTATGCGACGCCATGGCATCAACATGTACGAAATCTCGACCAGAGAAGCCCAGGATCTGTTTCCCATTGGCGATCTGAGCGACGTCCTTTCCGCCTTTTATATCCCCGAGGACGGACGCGCTAATCCGGTCGACGTCACCATGTCACTGGCAAAGGGTGCCCGCATGGGCGGCGCGCAGTTTTTCGAAAACGTCACAGTTTCTGAGATCCTCACCAAGAACGGCACTACGACCGGAGTGCGCACGGTATCAGGTGAAACAATCACTGCGGAAAATGTCGTGATCTGCGGGGGCATGTGGTCGCGTCAGTTGGGAGCCAAAGCGGGGATCAACCTGCCGCTTCAGGCGGCAGAACATTATTACCTAATCACCGAAAACATTGAAGGGCTTTCTCGTGATCTACCGGTTCTCGAAGACCCCTCAACCTATACTTATTACCGCGAAGAGGTGGGGGGTTTGATGCTTGGGCTCTTTGAGCCTGTGGGCGCGATGTGGAATCTGGACAGTATCCCCGAAGACTTTTCCTTTGGCGAGATCGATCCTGATTGGGACCGGATGATGCCTCATCTGGAAAAGGCCTATAGCCGGGTCCCTTCCACCATTAATCATGGGGTACGAAAGTTTTTCTGTGGGCCGGAGAGCTTCACACCTGATCTGGCACCGCTGGTCGGCGAAACCCCGGAATTGCGCAATTGTTATGTGGCCGCTGGCCTCAACTCACTCGGTATTCTGAATGGTGCAGGTGTCGGCAATGTTCTGGCGCACTGGATCGTCGACGGATTGCCCCCGATCGATGTGACCGGGATTAACGTCAACCGTTTCACCAAATGCGTGAGCACGCCTGCCTTCCGTCGCGATCGGACTCCAGAACTTCTGGGGCGTCTGTTTGGGCAACATTACCACAATGATGCGCCGCTAACCGCACGAGATGTGAAGCGCTCGGTCCTGCATGACCGGCTTTTGGCGGCGGGGGCATGCTTCACCGAGGGGCATGCCTGGGAGATGGCCGACTGGTTCGCACCCACCCCAAAACAGGCCAAAATCGAAAAATACAGCTGGTTCCGCCAGAATTGGTGGGACTGGCACACCGCCGAGCACAAGGCCGCACGTGAGGACGTTATCTTGATGGACATGTCCCTTATGTCTAAGTTCATCGTCCAGGGCCGCGACGCCTGCGCTTTGCTCAACCGTCTGAGTTGCAATAATGTGGACGTGGAACCGGGTCGGATCGTCTATACCGCCTGGGTGAACGATGAGGGAGGGTTCGAGGCTGACCTAACTGTAACCCACCTGAAGCAGGACGAATTCCTTGTGGTGGTCGGTGAAAACTCACACGGCCACACCGAAATGCGTATGCGCCGCCATATTTGCGATGACGAGTTTGTGACCATCTATGATGCAACCTCGGCCACGACCCAGATCAACATCCATGGCCCAAAGGCACGCGATTTGATGGCGAAGGTCACGTTCACCGATATGAGTAACGAAGCCTTCCCTTATCTTTCGGCTAAAGAGATCGACATCGGCTATGCCAATGTGCTTGCAATCCGCGTAACTTATGTGGGCGAGCTGGGGTGGGAGCTTCATATTCCCACAATTCACGCAGTTCAGGTCTATGACCAACTGGTCGAAGCCGGTCGGGAATTCGGCTTGCGCCATGCCGGCATGCAAACGCTCAATTCGTTGCGCCTGGAAAAAGCCTATCGTGATTTCGGCATTGACGTGGACAACACTGACAACCCGATCGAAGCCGGGTTGGGATTTGCGGTGAAACTGGACAAGGAAGGCGGTTTTATCGGTCGTGATGCGTTGGCCGCTATCAATGACAAAGGTGTGCCGCATAACCGCATGTTGCAATTTCTGCTGCTGGATCCAGAGCCGCTGCTATATGGCAATGAACTTATCTATCTGGATGGCCAGGAAGTCGGTTACCTTCAGATCGGCGGATATGGCCATACTCTGGGCGGGGCCGTTGGCATTGGATTTGCCAGTATCGACGAACCATTGACAGCGCAAATGGTGGACAGCGACAATTGGGAAATCGACGTCGCTGGCGAACGAATAAAGGCACGTGCTTCGCTAAGACCCATACTCGATCCTCAGATGGAACGCATCAAGTGCTAACCTACAATCCCTTGCACGATAGACGAGAACATACAAAGGAAAATCCCGTTCACATGTATCTGCTCTGAGCAGCCATTCGCTGCATTGCACACAAATGGCCGTTGTTGGCACTTTTCTGCCGTGGGGTTGATGTCGCTGACTGAAAAGTTTTCCAATTCTACAAAGGAAGATATTGACCCAAAGCCGGCCAAACCCGGGTCGGAATCGACAGTTCCTAACCGCAATCTCTAACAGCTATTGCTATACACTTACTATTTCTGTCGGCTGGTTTCTGAAACATAATGCCCATGCGGCTTGTTCATTTCGCCAACGGTTAAGGCCCAGGCTACAAATGCTCGGAAGATCATATCAAACGGCCGACCTGCATTCCTTCATAGATGGCCTCCTCAGCAGAGCGTGGACTGCAACAGTCACCGGCGGAATAAGTTGGAATTTCGCAGGACTGCAACGCTTCCTCCAACGCCGTAATCGGATAATGCCCCTGCGCAACTATCAATGTATCCATTTTAGCGCATTCGATGGCTTCGCCGGACAGCGAATGCATGAAAAACGCCGTATCCTCCATTGCACCATAAAAACGGGCATAGGATATGATTTCAACACCCAGCTTCTGTAGCTGGCCTACCCAGTGCCACCTTAGATACTTTTGCAGATTTTGCCCGGCCATTTCTCCATCGACACAAAGACGTACATGGGAGCCCTCACTTGCCAGCTTCTCCGCAAGCCCAACGCCCATCCAATCGCATCGCCAGTCAGCTATCACCACTGAAGCGCCGGGATCTACCTCGCCTTTCAAAAGCTGCCAGGGGTCGGCCACGTGCACTTCGTCGCCAATTTCTACATCTGGCCTGAATGGCAAAGCGCCAGTTGCCACGACCACTGCATCAGGATTGAGGTTTTCGACAAAGGCACGATCAACATGGGTGTTCAATCTTACCTCGACCCCGGCGATTTCCATTTCACGGTTCAGATTGCCGGTAATACCGCCAAACTCGGCTCGACCCGGCAATAGTTGGGCCAACAGAACCTGACCGCCCAACTGCTTGCTTTGTTCACATAGGATAACGTGATGTCCGCGCTCACCAGCGACCGCGGCTGCTTTTTGTCCTGCTGGTCCTCCTCCGACAACAAGCACCCGTTTGGGGTTTTCTGCGCGTGGATGGGGATGCAGCTCAAGTTCCCGCCCGGATATTGGGTTCTGAATACAGGAAATTCGGACTCCCATATGATAATGACCTATACATGCCTGATTGCACCCGATGCAGACCCGTATGTCATCCAATCGCCCGGCCTTCGCCTTATTGGGCATATCTGCGTCAGAAATCATCGCTCGCGTCATGCCACACATGTCGGCCTGATCTTTCTCCAAAATTTGCTCCGCGATCTGAGGTTGATTGATCCGACCCGCCACGAATACGGATTTGCGAACTTGCTCCTTGATGACACCAGCTTGTGGCGTAACATATCCATGCTCAATGTGCATCGGTGGGACAACATGTACTGACCCGGCCAGCCCCATCATTGAGCCAGTAGTTACACTCAGGTAATCGAGTTCAGGTTCCTCATTGAGCCGCTGGCAAATTGACAGCCAGGCAGCTTCATCCAGACCGTCAGGTTCGATTTCCTCGGCAGAAATCCGCATACCAATGACCTTATCCGGTCCGACCGCAGCTCGTGTTGCAGTGAGCATCTCTGTAACAATGCGAAAACGAGCCTCGTCTGATCCAGCGAATTCATCGGTACGAAAATTGGTTAGCGGGTTGAGGAACTGCGCAATCAGCATGCCGTGGCTTGCCGTCAATTCGACACCATCAAGGCCCGCTTCCGCGAGACGCCCTGCCGCCTTGGCGAACGCGTCAATTATGAACCAAACATAGTCGGTCGACATTTCACGAGGCATACAGTGAAAGCGATGATCAGGTACCACCGATGGTGCGTAGGCAACGCGCTGAAGACCATCCTGCGCATATGTGATGCGGCCGCCGTGATTGATTTGGGCGAAAATCTTGGTGCCATGGCGATGTACCGCGTCCGCTACCATGCGATAGCCTGGAATACATTCGTCGCTGCTGGAATTCAGATAATATGACTGAGATACCTCATCGCTGTTTGGGCGCGATGATTCCATGACGATCAAACCTGCACCACCGCGCGCCCGGGCTTCGTGATATGCAGCCATGTCTTCACCAGGTGAGCCATTTCGTGCAAGGATCGTCTGATGAGCGGTTGAAAATATCCGGTTTGAAATTTCGCAACCCCTGATCTGGTGGGGTGTGAACAAATGTTTGAAAGCCACTACAAACAGCCTCCCGGCTATGCACAATTTTAATCATCCGCTTTTTCATCAAAGCAGCGACTGGAACGAGTTTCAGGACTGCTAGTGAGCAATAAGTTTTGGGGTTTGTCTGGCTGAATAACAAATTCTTACACGGTGTTCAACCGGCAAACAAAGATCCTGCCATGACAGGGTGCATCTTTGTTTGAGTTTAGCCAGATAATGCGCGACGCGAACAGCCTCGCGGCGAACTCACAATTGCCGTCAGCCATCTTCCTATATGTCCGCTATTGGCACTTCGCTACACAAAGTAGCAGGTCGCTTGCGGAACATTCGCGTGATTTGAAATTGGTACTTTGTCCTGTGTGGATGGCTCCCTTTTTGCAAGCCTTTTTTTGAAGTAATTATATTTTTTCAGAAGCAGTCTTGTGTTCGGCCTGTTAACGCGACACACATGGCCGCTGGCCATCCCTCTCAGTGATGCAAGCATCACCTGCCGGGCAGTGGATGGTTTCCACCAACCAAGT
>JAAENI010000132.1 GCA_024224595.1 Hyphomicrobiales bacterium | reverse complement strand
TATTTCTAATTCGCACAGATAAAAAGCTTATTTTGCTGTTTTTGCGTGATTTTAGCAACAGGTATGGACGGACGTCAAGGACAAACATCGGCCAGGACAACATTATGCCGCCTCTTTGAGATACGGCATCAGTAAAGGCGGGGCGCCTTGATGGGGTATCATGCCGGTGGGTTTAAGAATTGAGATCATCACCAAACGCTTTCCGCAGATCGGGCACAGTTCAGGATGAGCGTTGCTGTCTTCAAAACAATCCTGCCATTGGATTTCCTGCGGCTCTTCGATAGGTTCCTGGCCCAGAAACGCACGGCATCTTTCCAATTCGTCCTTTTTGTTCTGGCAATATAGACCGTATGAGCGAACCAAAATGGCATTGGGTTGGGGGATGTGCTGAAGTAATCGATGGATGAATTCATCGATGGGAAGCCTCATGAGTTCACGCCTTTTGCGACCATAATTAAACGTCACATTGTTATCAGTAACTTCGATAATCCGGCTGTTTGAAATCGGACCGCCCTTAAGATAACGGGCAAGATAGGTCAAAACCCCGCGGCCGTGGGGATACTTCTCACAGATGCGCACGTTCCATTTCTTGCGGCCAAGCTTGTTCATCAGATTTTCAACCTGCTGCGCTCGCATACCATCTATGACATGAAAATGATCGCATCGTAAAATTCGTGTCTTTTGTTTGGCAAGCCATTTTTGAACCTGCAGGTAAGCGCACTGAGGGCACATCCTATGTTTGCAGGAGTTATACCATACCCGCTGATAGTGACCGTCCGGGCATGCCTGGGTGTGTCCGCCCAAAACAGCAGTGCGGCATACCATGAGACAATGAGCGGCTTCGCGCACGAAATCAGGCAATAAATGTTTCTTCTCATAGGCGGCATATCCGATTAGCAATATCGACTGAATCGTTGGGTCAATCATAGTATGCAGTTTGTAAACG
>JAAENI010000131.1 GCA_024224595.1 Hyphomicrobiales bacterium | reverse complement strand
ATTCTGCTATTGACCCGAACACATGAAAAACAAGACGACCGGCCGGTGTTGTAGTGTCGATATCTTCTCCAAGTGATTTGAAGCCGGCATCTTTTTTATTAATCTGCCCTACAATATCTATCAGGTCACGCAGGGAGCGTGACAGGCGGTCATACTTGGTTATGACAACCACATCCCCTGCCCTAATATGTTCAAGCATTTTATCGAGCTGCGGTCTGTCGCGTTTCGAGCCGGTGATTTTTTCTTTATAGATTTTCTCACAACCAGCTTGTTTGAGCGCATCGATTTGCACATCAAGTTTTTGATCTTCTGTAGAAACCCTGGCGTATCCGATTTTCATACAGATATTATAACTCAAACGTCACAGAATAGCATTCATTTTGTGATGGTTTTGTGTGATATTAAAACGCTTTGTTTTCAATGGTGGCAATGTATCACCTGGCACTATCACTCAAACGGGTGTTTGTGTGATAACTGATTGTCTTTACAAAACTTTCCATAGCGCCAACGTCAGCTTTTTGCTTCTGGTAAATCCCCCGAAGATTTCCAGACCACAAATCACTAGATGCTCCTACGTCCACAAATGGGCAGCTTTTGTTCGGGCAATTATTTGCACAAATATTGGATGGAAATACGGTCTATGGCAATTCAATGGCATTTGAATTATAAGTAAATCTTTCCCTTCTTAATAAGATTTGTTGAGGGTTTCTAATGGAACAATGGTTGGGTGAACTATCCGCGGTCGAGACTACCGTACTTGCCGCTATTATTGGTTCTTTGGCTGCGATTTTAGCCGGATTCGTTTCTGGTTTGTTTACATTGATGACACCGTGGATGGATCATTATTTCCGCCGAGGCCGATATAGAAAATTGTTTGTGTTTGAGTTGAGCGACATAATTCGCCATTGCGAAGCGAATGTAGAACTCATGCAACGCATTCAAGATGCCAATGGCATTCCTGCCCGTATGCACTTAGAGAAAATGTTGGTCTTTGAGACTGGAATGATTTTCGACAATGAAATGCTGTCTTCAATGCCTGTGTGGTTGCAGAGACGATTCGTTGGAATTCGTGTGGCAGTACGAAATGTGAACTTGGAACTTACTGACACAATTGCTCGACTATTTGGCGATATTACTCCGTCAAAAGATGAAATCAATCAGCGCTTTCAATACCATTTGGCGAAGTTCCGTTACCTTCAAGAACGATTGGAGTCGGAGGTCTCAGAAGCACTTGGGAAACCATATCAACCACACGGCGGACGATCTCTTGACATCATTGTTATAAAGCCATTCAAAAAGTGAATTTATGCGAATTGCGGTAATTGCATCGGGCCCATCTGCGTTATTGTTTCAAGGCAAAGAAGATGTTGCGATTGGAGTAAACGGTGCTGGTTCTCTATTGAGGGCTGATGACATATTTGTGTCCATGTTCAAAGGTGCGCATCTTAGGTCATGGTTCCAAGAGATTCCTAATTCTTGTGCCTTAGTGCTCAGACCGCATTCAGCAATCCATTGTCACCGAATGTATCCAGACAAAACGCTGCGCCATGCTCTTTTGGATTTTGAAAACGAGTACAAAAACAGTTACCCTGAGCAAGTTAAGCGCATTGAGACGGCTCGAGGATTTGAAACTTTCGTAAGCAAAGAATTTGACGACGCCCGCGATATCTTAGACTGCATTCCGTCACCGGTCGAACCACATATGATTGTACGGCGCATTCATAATCGAAAGGTTTTGGCAACTAATCTGGAAGAGTTGAATCCATTGGGAACGAGCACCGGCACAGCGTTACAGATTGCGCGATTGTTGGGGGCAAAAGAGATTTTCATGTATGGAGCGGACTTTAGCGCTGCTACGACAGGCCATACCCGGCATCGATACTATAAAGAGTTCCCGGAATACGAAATTGGAGCAACAATGGATCACCATCTGCGTGACATAAATTGGTTGGTATTAGAACTTATCAAAATAGGCGTATCCATTTATTCTCATAGCCCGACGAACATTAAAGGTGTCAGGCAGATATAGGAGAACCTTCTGCAAAATATGAGGCGATGGTCGGATTCCGTTCTGCAACAATTTCCGAATAGCGGGCATTGGTGACTGGCAAGACATCGATCAAAATGGGCTCGGAACCGTCGCTCATTGTCGTATAATTAAATATACGGAATTTGTCACAATATCGGGTGTTTGTGTGATGAATGATTGTCTCTGCAAAGCTAAGCCAAGGTCGGCTATGCGGACCTTTTACCGTTTCCGATTTGGGCTGATATCCTGCCTGCGACCTGCCAGTCATCGACGCTTAGTGCCACAAATTACCGTTCGTTCCACGAGCTACTGGTCATCTGAACGCTCCGCTTCCAAATTGCTGGTAGACTGATGCGGCAAGTTTGAAAATGGAAATGTCTGCGAACTATCTGTCTTCTTCTAATTCGGGATCGACCAGCTCAGTTTGCACCCATCGGTCACTAACGTGAATGTCGATCATCTCAAGCGGTTCCGGACCAAGATTTGAATATTTGTGGGGCACGTTGGCCGGGCCAAACAGGATTTGCCCTTTCGTTGCCTCAATTTTCTCATCTCCCATAGTGAATACAGCTCTGCCGGCGCGGACAATGAAAATCTCGTCGTATGTATGCACATGCCATGCTGGGCCGACGCCGATCTCAGCGGTTGAATAGAACAGCACCGTTACGCCTGTTCCGATGTCCTTACCTTCCAACTTTCCCTTCCAAAGACAATCGTCAGAAGCCCAGTCACTACGTTGTAGGTGTATAGGTTTGCGGTTCATATGCGTACTCCAGATTTGTAAGGCGAGTTACGGGAAATGCTGGACAACGTCGAACATCAGGACAGAGTTCGGTAGCAGAGGACAGTCCCTGACGACGTGCCTACCCAAGATGGCAGATGCACTCTGGAATCAATCCAGGCCTACTATGCAGATATTGGCGTTTCGGCGCGTGCACTCCCAGTCTTTTCCTTAGCAAAAAGCAAGACTAAGCCAGTGGTGGCAAGCATCTGTGCAAGGATCACCAGGGCAAAGATGGTAGGCTGCCCGCCCAACGCTGACTCGCCGACATTGATGGTGATAGAATAGATAGGGACGCTTAAAACTCCAAGCGTCACGATCAACGCAAGCAGCGGCCAACTTCCCCGGTAAATATGCCAACAGAGAATACCCCAAAAGGTTTCAATTGCGAGGGCGGAAAGCGGCATGTTTGAATATAAGCCGGTTCCATATTTCTCACCATTAACGAATGGTGCTAGCGCAATGTCAGGGGCATGTACGAGCAAGTCAAGCACGATGTGCGAACAGATGGCTAGCGACAGGGCTAAAGCTACCGCCGAAAAAATCTTCCCGCCGCGCCACAGCACAACGAGACCCACCAAAACGGAGAAGAGCGCACTTGTGACAATGGAGTGTGAAAAGGGCATGTGTGCGAGGTGAACGTCGGCAACGGATCGCATTGGTTCAGCAATCTCGGTCTGTTCGACGCCGATAATATTAAGACCGACCCACAGGTATTCGACTGCTTCAGTGGCGAGCGCTAACCCAAAGAGGGGCGCTGAGGGAAATTTTCGCTTCAAAATGAGTGCCGTTGCGACATGATTGATCGCTTGCATTGGGTTTCCTTCATTAACTAGGTTAGCGCGTGCTAACTTTCACTGCAAAAAAATTTAAACCAGGCCAGCCCGAAGTATCCGGACCACCTCATCTACATGTTTTCCTGCCGGGCCTTTCATAGCGCGGAGATAGAGCTGTCTCGTCAGTTGACCAAGCGTTCCAATCACAAGAACCAGCTGCAACGACAAGTTAGTCTCCAATCCTACCTGTTTCTCACGTCTGCCTTCCTCCAGGAGCTCGCGGGTTAGGGTCATGATTGTTCGTTCGCCCAAGTTTGCGGATGCCTGTGGCCACAGCACTGCGAGATTGTCTGTGGTAAAGATCATCGCGTGAGGATAGTCGTCGTAGAAGCCCGTGTAGGCGTCTATGTAGGCGCGGAATTGTGAGGCAAACTCTGCTTCTCTTCCGGTTGCCAATGTCAAACGGACCCTTAGCTCGTTGTAGGAACGTTCAAACAACGTCAGGGCGAGCGCCTCTTTGGTCTTGAAATGCTTGTAAAGTGCCGGATTGCTGAATCCCGTTGCGGCGGCAATGTCCCTGATCGATGTTTCTGAAAGTCCCCGCTCGGCGAAGAGGCGCAGGCCTTCCTCCAATATCCGCTGTTTTGCGGCTGGGTCGCCTGGGGAGATATAAAATGCGTGCTTGATCATGAAATATAGTTAGCGATTGCTAACCAATTTGTCAAGACCCTAATGTTGCGTACGCCAATCATTTGATCGGAGGGGCACGATAAGCGAAGTTGGGATTGAATATATTGTTTGGTAGTGATGGCGTATTTCCGGTTCGGGCTATCAATTGCGGTGGTGTCCACGCCCAGCAATTCAAATTGCGACACCTGTCGGAGGTCTTAAGTGGGCTGATACTGTCGAAAAAGTCGGGTATTAATACTTGATGGTGCATTTTGTAGAAAGGAATTCCACAAACCGCAGTCTCACCAAATTCGATTCCGTTTATGGGTTTCAAATGAAATGAGTTTCTAAATTTTCGCACAGTTTTTCAGGTCTCCGCCTTTTTCAACAAAATCGGCTCGGAACAGCCATTCGTCAAGTTTCAGATATTGATGGGTCAAGGGCAGCAATGCGGACCTTTTACCGTTTTGTCATTTAACTATTGTTCAAAGAACGACATGCCCCTCGATGTCGAAAAATCTAGAATCTTCTTTGGGACATCAGTCTTCCATGATATTTTGGCTTTATTACCTGGGCCTTTTGCGCGATAGTTAGAGTTGGGTAGTTTGGGATCAGCAACATCGTGAAATTGCCGACGGCAATGGTTGCGAAACGACAGGCATTATGGGAGCGCGGTCACCGCTAATAGAACATGAAAAAAATTGACCCTATTGAGGCGAGTATTTCAACCGATATACCAGCGGAGGAGCGGAATGCAAGTCTGGATTTTATCCAATTCATGGAAACAGGAGCCTTCAAGAGAGCTGTTGCAGACGAGGTCGCATCTAATCGAAAGACACTCTTGCAACAGTTTACTGGCACTAGGTCAGTGGTTAGCATTATCACAATCCTAGCGATGATCGGAGCCTATGTTTCACCGTTCGATTTTTCGAAGCAAATACGGCAGACTGTTTTGGAAACGTTGATTACGGACGATTTTCTTGCGGGCAAGGTCCGCCAGCTAAGTCACGCGGTATTTACCGCACGCGATGTCATCGGCGACAATCCAAAAACTGTCATTAATAGCCAATGCGTTGAGGAGATCAAAAAGCAGGGAAAACCAAATTGGTTTCGCAAATGCATAGAGTTCATGGCAACATCAAAACCGACACGTATGCCGCTTCGCGTACTAAATGGACAAACGGTGTTCGTTAGTATGCTAGTTAACCAGCAGGCACATTACGTCCATGAGTCTGAGCTGTGTCGCGCTGCCGAGCAGTTGGTTGTAGTAAACGGCGAGATGAATCGGCGCACCATCAATGCTTCACAAGATGACCTAGCGGCTAGCGAGTTTGACCAAATTATTGGGGAGGAAGTGCCCTGTACGGTTGTAGAACATGCGGTCCAGATAAATTTGAAAGCCTTTGATGTTTCGCTAGGTGGCGAACTGGTCACTTTTCGCCGGACCAATGTTGTGCGCAAGATAGCAAGTGAGGACGGTACCATAGGCGACTATCACTTGATAATAGGCAGTAAGAACTACAAGCCCGCTAGTGGAGGATCGCTTGACCGCGATATTCGATTCATCGAACTTGCACCAAAGCTGGCTGAGAAAGGCTTTGTTGTTAGCTCGTACCATCTGGTAGCCAATGTCACATACGATGATTTGGCTGATCAAGAATTGAAAGAACAGGTGAAGCTTGCCACAGGGAATTAGATCATGAAAATGTTGGTATGCATCTTTCCATTTTCCAGAACCGCTTTTGCTACTGCCATTGCGATGTTATGTATCGTTGCACCACCTGTTTTTGCTGCAGAAAAAGAATTTCCAATCTTGCAGATCGTTAATAATGTATCCGGGGTTCCGATCTCGTTTTCTGGTGCTATTACACTATCTCAATCAAAGCAGTGTGTTAGCATGAAAGCTATCATTGAAATAAATTTGAACGATCTTTTTGCCAAAATCACCCAGATTGCAAAAGCGTCTGGAGTGGAGCGGAATGAGCATTGCGGTAGTAAGGTCGCAATTAAATCCGTCAATATTCGTCGTGATGGTGGCAATCTTTTAGTGAACACAAACGGCCTAGTCGGTCGTCAAGAATGCGTAAAAATCAACGTGCCTGAATTTCGCGGGCTGAAGATGACGATGAAGACCCGGATCATTGCCAGAAATACATTTAAGACAAACGTCAATATGGAGGGCGTCTTCCAACCAATTATTATTAATTCCGGAAAGGCGCTTTCGATGAAACTAGTGTCCAATACGACCCCTCGATTCAGCAACGAATTTGATCGTTTTCTGGCATCAGATTTAAATCTGGGTGCACGCATTTACAAAGATATTGCGCTTGCGATCAATAGTTCCTTGGTTATTGACAAGGCGCTTTCGCAATTGCCAGACCAAGTGAGGCAACTCGGCATCACGATGAAAGACGTCACAATTGTCGATGCTAACGGCAGCGCCGCGTTGCGAGTGCAAGGTAATATTCCTGTGCCCAACAATTTACGGCCTACAATCTTTTCCTTTCTTGGTTTTAACGGTGGGCAATGTCCATAGATATATCGAAGATGCGCTGGGTCGAGGGGTGGTTCGAATGGCCGCTCAGAGTCATTTTTCTGGTGAAACCATCAATTGACAGGTGAAATCACGACATGCGCCCGAGGTCTTAAATAGGCTCCAAGCAGCCGTTACGATGGCGCGGTTAACTGGCGAATGTGGACTAATACCGCCATAAAACTCGATCCTGTTTTTGCGGCAGCTTTATCTTCAGCTGCATACAGAAAATCCAGCGCACTGAACTTT
>JAAENI010000130.1 GCA_024224595.1 Hyphomicrobiales bacterium | reverse complement strand
GGTATATATTGGTGGTTTGCCAACCTCCGTCGAAGTAGCACTGAGTAGATTTGATGGGCTGAGGTGGTTTTTGATAAGCCGGAATCGAAATCTTTTTCAGCCTTGGTGATTTGGCTAAAGCGCGCACTCGAATATCATCGACCAGAATATCACGATCCACCAGATCAAATCCAAATTCTCTTAAGTACATGGCGCGGAAATCTTTTTCATAGTCTTTGTCTTCGGGTTGCAAGACCATCATGGCGGTATCGGTGCCGTGATATCTGAGATTCAGATAGAGTTGAAGTTTGATCTGATCGGTCTCATACCCTTGTTTCATCAGTTTTTGCTTGGCTTTGCTGCTTAATATTTCCAGACGTTCTTCGATCAAAGGCCAATTTTCTCTCTGGTAAATGGTGGCCGCAGGTTCCTGCTGTTCCACCACCACATCGGCCAATCCCATCCCATAAGCGGACAGGATTCCGGCAAAGCGATGAATGAAAATTTTAGAAATCCCCAATTCCCTGGCGATTGCGCAGGCATGCTGTCCCCCGGCACCGCCGAAGCAGG
>JAAENI010000129.1 GCA_024224595.1 Hyphomicrobiales bacterium | reverse complement strand
CTCCAATAAAATACTGGCTTTCCAACTTGCCGGAACAAACCAGCCTGGAGGACCTGGTCGATACGGTCAAACTGCGCTGGCGTATTGAACGCGATTATCTCGAATTAAAACAGGAAGTCGGGCTGAACCACTATGAAGGACGAGGTTGGCGCGGCTTTCACCATCATGTCGCCCTTTGCATCGCAGCCTATGGATTCCTTATCTGCCAACAGGCAGCCTTTCCCCCCTCAGGAGCGACTAAAGCCCAGATCATCGTGCAATTTGCCCTTTCCAAAGCACTACAAAAACCAGCCACCACCCGCAAGACTGCAAAGGCATAATCCCCACTCTATAGCAACGCTACGAATTATCATCGCACAGACCCTCGTCAACACCCTTGAATTCTGCCCCTGTTGTCGTAGACAAGTGGAGTAGAATAAATGCACTTCCGGAAAAGTGACACAGTAGGACTAAGTGTCTGAACGGAAACTCCCGATGGCTTTGACGGACTGGATTTTTCAGCATTTTATACCATGACAAAACCATATGGTTTATTACCTGTAGCCCGCTTTATCAACCAGTAGGAGAAACCGATCAAACGATAATTTTAAGCAGCGACCTTCTTGAGCGTGTCGACAATACCATCAACAACTTCATGCACCAGCTTCTCATCATCTCCTTCGGCCATTACCCGAATCAATGGTTCAGTACCTGATGGCCTGATGACCAGTCTTCCACTATCGCCGAGCATTGAGCGGCCATCTTCAATGGCTTCAACCACTTGCCCGTCTTCGAGCGGGTTACCATTGTCAAAACGAACGTTTTTCAACAATTGTGGTACAGGTTCAAATTTTCTGCAAACCTCACTCACCGGTTTTTCTCCACCACGCACTACGCTCAAAACCTGAAGTGCCGCAATCAACCCATCACCCGTAGTTGTAAAATCCGACATAACCATATGTCCGGACTGCTCACCGCCAAAATTGAACCCGTGTTTACGCATATACTCAACCACATAGCGGTCACCAACTTTTGTACGCACCAGATCCAGGCCTTTATCCTTCAAGAAACGTTCCAAACCAAGATTTGACATGATGGTTGCAACCACACCACCACCCTTAAGCCGAGCAATATCTTTCCAGTATTCAGATATTACCGCCATGATCTGATCACCATCGATAGTACGGGCTTTTTCATCGACCAGCAATACTCTGTCAGCATCCCCATCAAGAGCAATTCCAATATCAGCACGTGTTTCATGCACCTTGTGGCACAATTTGTCAGTATCAGTTGAACCACACCCGCTGTTGATATTAAATCCATTGGGTTCAATCCCAATCGTAATCACTTCGGCACCTAATTCCCAAAGTGCAGCCGGCGCTGCTTTATAGGCTGCACCATTGGCGCAATCCACAACAATTCGAATGCCATCCAGTGACATTCCCGGTGGCAAAGTGCGTTTGGCAAATTCCACATAACGATCAACAACTCCCTCAACCCGTGTTGCCCGGCCAAGTCCATCACTGTTTGCCAAATGCATTGAAAGATCTTTGTCGAGCAATGCCTCAATTCGAGACTCGAAATCATCAGAGAGTTTGAATCCGTCAGGCCCAAATAATTTAATTCCATTGTCAAAATAGGCATTGTGTGAAGCCGATATCATCACGCCAATATCACAACGCATGGATTTAGTAAGCATCGCCACCGCCGGTGTTGGTACCGGTCCAAGCAACAATACATCCATTCCAGCAGCGGTAAATCCTGCAACCAGGGCATTCTCCAACATATATCCAGATAGTCGTGTATCTTTTCCAATCACCACGCGATGCCGATGGTTGCCACGTCGAAAGGAAATGCCGGCTGCCATCCCGACTTTCATGGCAACCTCCGCCGTCACCGGAAATGAATTGGCCTCTCCACGGATACCATCAGTACCAAAATATTTATTCATTTCATCTCCAGTCACTGCAACACGGTTCACTGTTTGTGACCGGAAGCATACAATTCCTTTTATGTGGGTGCATTCACACATTGAATCCAAGTGTGTCAAACAACCCAATTTAGGACCACATCGCGCCACTTAACATGTTGTTGCCCAAAATACTGTTAACAAATAGGCGTTTCCGATTTGCTGAAATAGAAAACTCCCTGCACAAATGCCAGTTGCGCAGACAAACGTGAAAATCTCGTCGGATTTATATCAACTCAGTATGTTATGAAAAATTACTGCGGTTGTGGTTCCATACCGCCAGAATCCGGTTTTCCGTCTTTTTTAGATTTTCCGGTTCCTGATGTTGGAACTGATGCCCCCCTGGATGGAGGCGTGTCATCTCCCATATCGCGTGACAACGTGTTGCCATCAAGCAGATCAGATATTTCTTTACCAGTTAAAGTTTCATATTCCAGCAAACCCTCAGCAACCAGTTTCAGACCCTTTTTGCGCTTCTTGAGTATGGCCGTGGCAACGTCATAGGCTTCATCCACCAAACGGCGAATTTCCCCATCAATAATCTGCGCTGTTTCTTCAGAAACATTTTTTTGCTGCGCTACTGAATGACCAAGAAATACCTCTTGCTGGTTTTCACCGTAAGCTACTTTACCAAGTTTTTCAGAGTATCCCCAACGCGTCACCATTGACCGCGCCAGATTGGTCGCCTGTTCAATATCAGAAGAAGCGCCGGAGGTGACGTTTTTTTCACCAAATGTCAGTTCTTCCGCTACTCGCCCGCCCATCATAATAGCAAGACGCGATGTCATTTGTTCATATGACATCGAGATTTCATCACGCTCAGGCAGCTGCATCACCATTCCAAGCGCACGCCCACGCGGAATAATTGTAGCTTTGTGCACCGGATGGGCATTGGGTACCGTCAATGCAAGCAACGCATGACCGGCTTCATGATAAGCTGTGTTGCGTTTTTCCTCTTCACTCATGACAAAACTGCGCCGCTCAGCGCCCATCAGCACTTTATCTTTGGCATCTTCAAATTCCTGTGCTGTCACCAGGCGTTTATTGCGCCTCGCGGCCAGCAACGCTGCCTCGTTGACAAGGTTCATTAAATCGGCACCTGAAAATCCAGGCGTACCTCTGGCTACGACCCTCAAATCCACATTGGGAGCCAAAGGAACCTTGCGTGCATGGACCTTCAGGATCATCTCACGACCAACAATATCAGGATTTGGAACGACAATCTGACGGTCAAATCGCCCCGGGCGCAACAATGCAGGATCCAAAATATCCGGACGGTTGGTCGCGGCTATCAGTATGACACTTTCATTGGCTTCAAATCCGTCCATTTCAACCAATAACTGATTGAGGGTTTGTTCGCGCTCATCATTGCCACCGCCAAGACCGGCACCACGATGGCGGCCAACCGCATCGATTTCATCGATAAAGATAATACAGGGCGCATTCTTCT
>JAAENI010000128.1 GCA_024224595.1 Hyphomicrobiales bacterium | reverse complement strand
TGTCGTTGGGTTGAGAAGGTCTCCATCCAACAACAGGTCGCACCATCCGCAAAATCTGACCATGGTTATCAAGCCCAGCACCAACAACAAGCGCCATTACCGCGAGAGCGGTTTCGTCCAAGTCCGCAAAGCCGACTTTCGCCAAGTTAACAGTTCCTGGCCCTAGATTACCCTTAACAATAGTGATCCGGTTAAACCTGCGAATAAAATCCAACCAAAATGGCCATTGGATTTAAATAATTTCAGGCATTGATCCGGGTTATCAATATCCATCATTTTCAATTGCCACAGCATATGGATGGCACCGATAAACAGACCCAAAAATGCGGGCGCTGTATAAGCCATTTCTGAATAAGCCCCTGATTGAGCGAACAGTGCCATAAAGAACGCAACTGCCATCAGTGTGATGGCGATTGAATACAGGATAAAAATTACCGGTTTGGTTTTATCACCAAATAATCTGGCGGTCGATTTTACGCCCACTAATGCATCGTCCTCCTTATCCTGGTGAGCATAGATTGTGTCGTAACCGATCACCCATGCAATGCTGGCCAGATATAACAGCAACGGGGGCAGACCAAGACCACCGGCAACCACTGACCAGCCCAGCAAAGCACCCCAGGAAAAGGCAAATCCTAAAAACAATTGTGGCCACCAGGTAATTCGTTTCATGAATGGATAGACCACGACTGTGATCAGCGATGCTACACCAAGCCAGATCGAAAAAGAATTGAACTGCAACAAGATAAACAAGCCAATCAACGATTGCAGCAACATGAAGATCACAGCCTGGAGAGTCGTTACTCTTCCCGATGGCAGGGGTCTCGACCGGGTGCGCGCCACCCTGTCATCAATGTCGCGATCTGCAAGGTCATTATAAGTGCAGCCGGCCCCTCTCATGACAATGGCACCGACCATAAACAAAAGCAGAAGCAGGGCAGTTTCTGTTAAAACTGACCCTAAATCCTGATCATTTGTTGGCGATGTCTGCAATTTGGCCAGCATTGCCAGCATTATAGACCACCATCCAGGCCACATCAGCAGCCACCAGCCAATAGGTCGTTCCCAACGCGCTAACTGCGCAAAGGGCCAGAGGCGTGAAGGAACAAGTCGATAGACCCAGCTTTGCTCGACCGCATCGGCTACTTTTTCTTCACGGTTATTCATGTGATGTTGGCATCAAAATGTCCGAAACTATTTCCTGTAAACATTTGATGCACCAATTGAACCTAATCGGCAACAAATCTGTAGGCGTTTGCGGATCTCTCCACACGACCAATGCCAGGATAAGGGATATGGTAACCAATCATCTGCATTTTATCACCCACCAACTGGTCAAGCAGACGATTGCGCGCAACCACTGCCATTTCCGGATTCTGATCAGCACCGATCCGCCAGTCAGGTTTCTCGAATGAAAAAATTGCATTTGTCAGGGCATCACCGACAACAACGATACTTTCTGAACCGGAACCCAATTCAAACGAAACATGACCTGGCGTGTGGCCCGACGTATCCATTGCACGAATCCCTGGCAGCACTTCTTCATCCATATCAAAACGGGTGATCTTATCTTCAATCACCTTAAGATAGCGCATGGCACCGGCTGCAAAGGACTGCCGTGCCTCACCGATTGAATTGACAGTTTCCGGATTGATCCAGTAGTCCCACTCTTTCCTGGAAATCATATATTCGGCATTTGGAAAAACCGGATCATCAAAATCATCAAGCAACCCCCAGAGATGATCTGGATGTGCATGGGTAAACAACACATGGGTAACCTCACTGGCATCCAGATTGATAGCATCAAGGGCATCAGATATTTTGCCTGCTGTCGGCATGAAATTCGGGCCGGATCCAACATCAAACAAAATCGTTTTGTCGCCCTCGCGAACAAGCGTCAGATTACACGATGGTTTCATCACGTCAGAGGGCAGATTGTATTTTGAAAAAAGTAACTTGACCTCATCTGCAGGAGCATCACCCAACACAAAATTGACTGGCTGAACCAGGTGTCCATCACTCAGCACATCAATCTTCATCTTTTCGAGATTGATGTTCGAATTAGCCCAGGTATGCGTCAGATTCAAGGGAGTAACGCCGCCGGTAAATCCGGCAGTAAGCGCTGTTATCCCCATGCCTTTTAGCAATGTTCTGCGTATGACACTCATATTCACCTCCCATCTATTCAGAATTTTGAATATATTAGTCGATAATTAAATACTCTGAAAGGCCTGTACGTAAATTTCCAGGATATTTGTCGATTTATCGTACATGTGCCATCAAAAAGCTGATCATAACGGCAATTCCATATCCAGAAAGCCAGCAGAACGGATATGATTGCAAACCACAAGATCAACCGTTTTGATGAATTGTTGCACTGGAATTATCATTCAGGTGAGCGATCAGCAGGACGATTATCACATTATTGCACCGGTTGAAAAATACTAACACGTGAATACATGGTTATATCAATGGCTACAAAGAAAATTAGTGAGTCGCTTGTTATTGAATTGAATAAGACTATTCAAACCGCTGTTATAACCGGCGCGCGCAAGCCTTGTGGCGAAATCATACGCAATGATAATTATTTTGAGGCGGGAAACTGCTTAATGTGAAATAGTTGAAAACGTGATGCCTGCGAGCCAACAATGAGGCTCAAGCCATCAACTGTCTCGCCCTGCATCAGAGCTACAAGTAAGGGCGCAACGTCGCGGTTGGTAATTTTTCCAACCTGGCATACGGCCAGGTAATCAAAAGGTGCCATTGCTTGTTGACGAACCTGAATATTTGCAGATGTAAATAATTTAGCGACCCGGCTTATTCCCGGAGAGGCGCGATGAAAAGGCAGAGCGGCAACGGAATGACCGTAATTGCCTTCGGCAATCGCCTTTGAAAGGCCCATGGGAGCTATGACGCGGCCCGGCTTGACCTGCGTCAAGACGCTAAAACTTTCGCCCTCACATTCTTCGTAATGCAGCGTGTATAGTTCGCGACTGGATAAAGCCGGTCCACTCAACAGATGAGATAATAACCCTGCTAATATCGCTACGCCAATCACGCCCACGACCAGTCGCTTTGAACCGTAAAGTTCAGATTGAAGTTGTTTGTTGCGCAAACGGAAACTAACAAATGCCGGCACCAAAATGGCCGCCAGAACAACAGGGAAAATGAAAAATCTCAACTGTATTATGGCTGACGTCAACGCCACGATGGCGCAACTTACCAACACCGCCAGGTGCCAATCGCCCTGCTGGTAGCGACGATAGGCAACAGGTATGAACATAGTGCTGATTATCGCAGCTGGCAGCAAAAAATAGAAATAAACCTTTTGCCCTTTTTGTAGCCCGGTAAAAACATCCATCTCGCCAGGCACATAATTCAGCCAAAAAGACCTCGATGAGGCATCGATTTTCGCATATGGCCCTTGCAAACATTGAGGGAAAGCGGTCGCCAACGCTACCACCATAATCACGCCGGCAATTGTAATTAACGCTAGTCGCCCCCGGGGACTACTAACAACATTCTCCAATTGCACGCACAATGCCAATATACCACCACAAACAATTGCAGCCATCACATAGGGCAACGAGATGGCATCACATTCAACCACCTGCAACAACGCGCTGCCATGGCGCAGCCAGGCAAATATCAAAGTGCCAATGGAAATGGTAATTGCTGCGAATTTTAACATCGCCCCGGAACCCTGCTCGCCGCCAATCCATGCCAGGGTCAGCGCCCCATAAAGGCCAACGATCAGCGGCAGGGTTTCAAGACCTATTCCGATAGAAATAGCGCAGACCAGACCAACCACAATGCCACCTGTTATACCCTTGTGCATTACCCCCCAAATGGCGCCCGTAAAGGCCAGCAGTTGCATGTTGTGATGATCAATGCGCCCCGGCGCAAATTGCAGAATTGCTGGCAGCATCACAAGCGCCATTATCATGATCGCCAAAGTGCTGAGAGACTGCCCAATAACATCAAAAGCCAATGCATAAACCATGGCACAAAAACCCAACAGCATGACCGGTGGCACGATGAGAAATGCCCATTTCACCGCCAATTGTTGCGGTATCGCCATCGAAAATAGTTTTGTCACTATCACATAGGGAAAATCAACGATGCGCGACCAGGGCGAAATATAAATCTGCGGCATCTGTAAATAGGGCTGCGCCATATCGCGCCAATTTCCATCTGCCAGCAAATCTCTAATCTGCATTTCGCGCATCCAGTCATCAATGCCGATAACCATGACCTTGCCATCAATCATGTCGATAATAATGATGCCAAATGCCACCAGAATAAATACCGCTAAACCGGCAAAAAATCCACTTGGATATTCTTTCATGGCAAACATTGAATAAGGCTTAGCGTTGGTGCTCAATAGACTTCTCATCATCGATGATAATTGGCGGGGACAATTTCCCCTGAGTGTCATGGTGAATTTACCACATAATATGCGAAGATTATCTTAAAAATTTATTTTGAGGTGGGAGACACTGGCCAATGTGCTGGAATTTTTTTGCTTACCCTGAGAATCATATTAATCTTTAGTGGAGCATCGACCGCCAGGGCGGCAGTTTCATGGAGCAAAAGGCGAGCTCTGATCAAATCGATGGCTAACTGGCCATCACCGATGGCGAAATTGATCAATGTGAGCTGGCCACTATTGTCAGCTTTCACGTTAAAAGTGAACGCGTTAGGCAGGTTCCCTGGACAAACACGATCGAGGCGCGCATTGTACCAGTAGGGATCATAATATTTCTCAGGCAACTCTTCCCAGGCAGCTATGCCATATTGCCAGAAATTAACAAAATCGCGACC